>NZ_CBDTNW010000142.1:0-15086 GCF_965361815.1 Rubneribacter sp. | reverse complement strand
TCGAGGAAGCGGTCGCAGTCGCAGCCCGGCGCGCAGTCGGGGCTGCCGCAGCCGAACTCGGGACCCTGGTCGTAGTAGATCTCCGAGCAGGGACCGCAGGGGCCGGTGGGTCCGGCGCGCCAGAAGTTGTCCTCCTCGCCCAGACGCGAGATGTGGTCGTCGGGCACGCCGAGGCTCTTCCAAATCTCGATGGTCTCGTCGTCGTCCAGGTACACGGTGAAGTACAGCCGCTCGGCCGGCAGGCCCAGCACCTCGGTGGAGAACTCCAAGGCCCAGGCGCACATCTCCTTCTTGAAGTACGCGCCGAAGCTGAAGTTGCCCAGCATCTCGAAGAAGCTCTGGTGGCGGCCCGTGGTGCCGATGATGTCGATGTCGTTGGTGCGCACGCACTTCTGCACCGTGGTGGTGCCGATGTAGGGCGCTTCGAGGTGCTTTTGCTGCAGGAAGTAGGGCTTGAACTGCACCATGCCGGCGCTCGTCAGCAGAAGCGACGGATCGTCGGGGATGAGCGAGGACGAGGGCCACCTCTTGCAGCCCTTCTCCTCGAAAAAGCTCAGGTACTTCTCGCGGATCTCCGCGCTGGTCAGGTACTTCATGTCGATTGTCTTTCCATCTCCTCGGGGGCCGCCCCGCGGCCCGTTGTTCCCTTCGGCGACAGCGCCTCCCGCGCGCTCCGCTCAGCGCTTCCTGCGATGGCGCGCCTTCTTCCCCGCCTCGGCCCGACGCTGCTCGACGCGCTCGAAGGCGGCGGATATATCCGGATGCGGCGACGTGGCATCGGCGATGGGATCCACCGCGCCGTCTCCGGACGGGGTTCCTTGGAAGAACACGCCGTCTTCGCTCACGAGCTGCCGGCCCGTGCGCTTCTCGAAATAATACACGAAAACCGACTTGGCCACGGCCACGGCCGGAATGGACGCCAGCATGCCCACGAGCGATCCCATGAAGCCGCTCATCGCGCCCCCGATGGCCGAGCCGGCCATCAACGCGATGATGGTGAGCGCCGGATGCACGTCCACGGAGCTTGCCATGATCTTCGGCGACACGAAGGTGTAGACGATCTGCTGGATGGCGATGGTGACCAGCAGGGCCACGACGGCTATCCAGGGACTCACGAACACTCCGACGACGGCGGCCAGGGCGCCGCCCAGCCACGGACCCACGATGGGAATGATGTTGAGCAGCCCCGTGATGCCGCCAAGCGCGGCGTAGTTGGGAATGCCCAGCACGCCGAACACCACGCCGCAACCCACGCCGATGATGGCGCACTGCAAAAGCGTGCCCTTGATGTAGCCTCCCATGACGCGCGTGAACGTGACATGCAGCATCTCGGCGGTCTCGGCGTGCTTCGGCCCCACCAGGCGCTTGCCCTCGCGTCCGAGCGCAGGCAGCTCCATGAGGATCCAAAACGCCACGACCAGCGCGAAGCCAACGGCCACCAGGCTGTTGACCACGCCCGTCCCAATGGCCACCACGCCGGTGGCGCCGCTTTTCGCGAAGTCCGACGCCCACGTGCCCACCGCGGCCAGGGCGTCGTTGAGGTACGTGCGCACGTTGTCGTTGGCCAGGACGTCGGCGTAGCGTTCGTACAAGCCGTTGCCCCAGGCAATGATGTCGTTCACGTAGGTGGGGACGCTTTCAACGAGGTTGGCGAACTGATCGCCCACGCCGAACACCGGCGAGAACATGAGCAGGGCCACAAGCGCCAGCACGGCGAACATGAGCACGTAGGCGACAACCGTCCCCCACACGCGGGGAACGCCGAGCCTCTCCAGCTTGTTGACGGGGCCGCGCAAGCAGAACACGATGACGACCGTCCACAAAACGATGCCCACTGGCACGCTCAGGATGTTGACGAGGTAAACCGCGACCCCCGTGAGGAGGATGGCGCCGACCGCGGTCCACACCGCGAGGAAAGAGCGCTTCGCTTTGTCAACCTTGTCGTCCCGGTCGGCCGGCGTCGCTTCGACTTTGGGCAGATCCACCGGATCATGCTCCTTCCGAAGAAGGGCGGTCCTGCGCGGACGGTGCGGAAGGGGCCTCGCCCTGGGAGGCCGTCCCGTAGGTGAAGTACTGCTGCGACGAAGAAACGTCGGCCGTTGCGGCGGTGGCCACCGCGTCGGCTATGGCGGATGCGGTTTCGGACGTCCTGTCGGCCACGGTGCGCTTGGCGGCCGCGCGCTCCTCGCGCTGCACGCGCTGCTCGGCCCGCTGCTCGCGCTGGTCGGCCACGGCCTCCTGCGTGGCGCGCACCGCCGTGGCGGCGGCTTCCTTGACCGCCCGCGTTGCGGAAACCGCCGGGGAATCGTCCGAGGAGGGCTTTTCGGCGCGCGCCTCCTGGTCGGCCTTGGCTTGCCCGAGGGCAACGGACTCGTCGCTGGCGCGCCGCGGCTTGAAGGCGCTGCGGACGCGGCTCGTCACGGAGTTGACCAGCTCCATGGGAGCGCTGGTCACCGAGTCCACCGCCTCGACGGCCGACGACACCGATCCCGTGATGTCGTTGACATCCTCCAGGATCTGGTCGACGCGCATCAGCTCCAGGTTGGCGGCGTCCACCGTGAGCGAGACGCGCTCGATGAGGGGATCGGCCTTGGCCGCAACCGGCTCGAGCGACGCGGTGATGCGCTCGACGCTGGCCAGCGTGGGCTCCACCTGCTTCTGCAAGTCATCCACCGTCTTGCGCGCCTTGCGCACGGTCATGACCAGCTCCACGACAAGCCAAGCCAAAACCGCGCCCACGACCACGTACACCACCGGCAACGCTATATTGAGAACCTCGCTGATATCCATTGCGCCTCCTGCTTGTTCGAAGTCACCACTATAGCACGATCATCCCTGGATTCTATGCTGGCCGGACCATGTTTCCACCCTGCTTCCATAGGAGTTGGGAATCGGTTACCTTCGGCGCGACGTGGGATTTTCGAAAAGCCGAAGGAACGGCGGCGCGAGCCTAGGAAGCCGCGTCGCCGTCACCGGCCCCGCCTCCTTCCCCCGTGCGGGACGAGGAGGGCGGCGGGGGCGCGGCCTGCGCGCGGTCGCGGGCGGCGGCGTCGGCGCGGTAGGCCTCCCAGCCGCGCTCGCTTGGACGGTAGAAGCAGCCGCGCTCCAAGCCCTCGGGCAGGTAGCGCTGCTCCACCCAGCCGCCGGGATAACTATGGGGGTACTTGTACTGCCCGTAGTTCTCCGAGCCGGGACGGTGGCGGTCGCGCAAATGGTCGGGCACCTTGCGCGCGGGGCCGTGGCGCACCTCGGCCAACGCCGCGTCGATGCCGGCCTCCGCCGCGTTGCTCTTGGGGGCGAGCGCCAGGTAGACAGCCGCCTGCGCCAGGTTGATGCGGCACTCGGGATAGCCTATGACCTCGGCCGACTTGAACGCCGCCTCAGCCACCAAAAGCGCCTGTGGATCGGCGTTGCCGATGTCCTCCGACGCGGCGATGAACATGCGCCGGGCTATGAACTTGGGGTCCTCTCCCCCGTCTATCATGCGGGCGAGCCAGTACAGGGCCGCATCGGGATCGCTGCCGCGCATGGACTTGATGAACGCCGAGATGACATCGTAGTGCATGTCCTTGTTCTTGTCGTAAGGCAGGCTGCGATGCGGCGTGGCGGCGCGCACGCTGCCCTCGTCCACGAGCGCGGGCTTTTCGCGCGTGCCCGGCTCCATCATGCCGGCGGCCAGCTCAAGCGTGGTGAGCGCCGTGCGCCCGTCGCCCCCAGCCAGAAGCACTATGGCGCTGCGCGCCTTGTCGGAAAGCGCGTAGCGGCCGTCCAGACCGCGCGCATCGGCAAGCGCGCGATCCACCAGCAGCCCGATGTCGGCGTCCGTAAGCCCGTGCAGCTCCACCACGCGCGAGCGGCTGATGAGCGCGGAGTTCACCTCGAAAAACGGGTTTTCGGTGGTGGCCCCCACCAGCACGACCACGCGGTCCTCCACCGCATGCAGAAGCGCATCCTGCTGGCTGCGGTTGAAGCGGTGGATCTCGTCCACGAACAGGATGGTGCGCAGCCCGCTCATGGTCAGGCGCTTCTCGGCCGCGTCTATCTCGCGGCGCAGATCCGACACCGTGCCGCCGATGGCCGACACCTCCACGAACTCGGCCCGCGTCGTCTCGGCGACGACGTGCGCGAGCGAGGTCTTTCCCGTGCCCGCCGGCCCGAACAGGATGACCGAGCTCAGCTTGTCCTGCTCGATGGCGGCGCGCAGCCAGCTTCCCGGCCCCACGGCCTCCTCCTGGCCGACGACCTCCTCCAGCGTGCGGGGGCGCATCCGAACGGCGAGCGGCGCCACTTCCGACTTCCGCTCGTTCTCCATGTCTGTAAACAGCGTATCCATGCTCCCTATAGTACCATGCGAACGCTTGTTTGCCTATAGGGTGTTTGCGGATACCGCCCAACAATCTTTTTGTCAAGTCTTTATTTTGCACGTGCGGGCCATATACTCGAAGTGGTCCTGCCTTCGGAACCATACTTTTGCGATGGACCGACGTTTTTGCATGAGGGAGCTCAAGATAGCGCGTGGAATGGAGATTCGTATCCGTTGATACGAAAGCCAGGAAGCGGGCTGCGAGCACCCACCTTTTGAGGTGGGTTCATCCTTCTGGCCGGGGGCAGGGCTTTTTCGCGCCCGAAATTGGGTTGTCACTCCACCACATCGTTTCGCATCCCGTCGCCCGCACGCGGCGCGTTGTGCGGCTATGCGCCACGCGGCCCTGACGGCGCGCGCGGGCCGCGTCCCTACGCGCCCCCGTCCTCGGCGGCAGGAAAGCGCAGGACGAACGTGGTGCCGGCGCCCTCGGCGCTTTCCACGTCGATGGTGCCGTTGTGGTAGATGACCGCGTGCTTCACGATGGCAAGCCCCAACCCCGTGCCGCCCGTCTCCTTCGAGCGGCTCTTGTCCACGCGGAAGAAGCGCTCGAATATCTTGTCGTGCATGTCCTCCGGGATGCCCGGGCCGGTGTCCGTCACCCGCACGACCACCTGCTTCTGCACGGTGAAGGGCTCCTCCCCCGTCCCGTGCCGCAAGATGTTGGCCTGCTGCGGCGTCATCCCGCGATCCACCTGCGCGTAGGCGGTGCGCGTAAGCTCCAGGCCCACCGTCATCGTCACGCTGCCGCCCTCGTGGTTGTAGCGGACGCCGTTCTCTATGAGGTTGTACAGCATCTCCTCCGCCAGCGTCTGGCTGCCGGCGATGCAGGCGCGGTCCCCCTCCACGCGCACGTCGATACCCTGGTCGGCAGCGAAGCTGGCAAGCCGCTCCGCCACGCGCTGCGCCACGGAGCGCAGGTCGATGACCGCGCTGGCGTCGTTGCCGAACGCAGACTCGTCCAGCTTCGAGAGCGTGAGCACGTCGTTGATGAGCGAACGCATGGCCTGGGCCTCGTCGTAAATGAGCGCGGCGAACTTCTGGCGGTCGCCCGGCTGCACCATGTCGTTTTTCATGAGCTCGGCGTAGCCGCTGATCACCTGCAGGGGCGTCTTCATCTCGTGGCTCACGTTGCTGGAGAAGTCCCGCCGCATGTTCTCGGCTTCGGCCAGTTCGCGGTTTTGGGCCTTGAGCTGGCGCTGCTGCTCGTCTATGCGGATGAGCAGCGGATCCATCTCCTCGTAGATCTCGTTCTCCAAAGGGTTGGTGAAGTCGAGCGCGTCGATGGGCTTCATGATGCGCTTGGTGAGCTCCTTCGACAGCACGAACACGAGCAGGGCGGCCACGGCCAGCGCCACGAGCACCGGCACCAGCATGTCGCCCAAAAACGACAGCAGAGAATGGCGCGTCTCCGACAGGCGCACGATGGAGCCGTCGATGAGCCGCACGGCCGCGTACACCGTGTCGGTGCCGAGCGTCTCCGAATAGCGCATGATGACGGCCTCGCCGGTGCGCGCGGCTTCCTGCACCTCGGGACGGTCGGCATGGTTGTCCATCGAGGACGAGTCGGCGGCGCTGTCGAACAGCACCGTGCCGTCCTCGGCGATGAGCGTGTAGCGCGTAAGCCCCGAGAACTGCTCCGCGAGCGCGGACTCGTTGTCCGAAGACGGCGTGGCGTTGAGGTAGCGCGCGGCATCCTGGGCGCTCCCGACCAGCTCGGCCTCCGCGTCGCGCTCGTAAGAGAAGTAGTAGATGCTGGTCATGGCCACGGCTAGCACCACAATGACGCCGAGCGTGAACGCGAGCACGCTCGTGAATATCTTGCCGGAGAGGCTTTTCACCTTGAAGTGCGTGGGGCTCATCGGCGGCCCGCCCTACGCGGGACGTTTGATGCAGTAGCCGACGCCGCGCACCGTCTGGATGCATGCGTCGGCACCCTCGCAGCCGGCAGACAGCTTCTGCCGAAGCGTCTGGATGTGCACGTCCACCGTGCGCGTCTCGCCCACGTACGTCACGCCCCACACGTCCTCGAGCAGCTGGCGGCGCGAAAGGACATGGCCCTCGTTCTTCATGAGGGCGTGCAGCAGATCGAACTCCTTCAAGGTGAGCGCGACCGGACGCCCGTCCACCGCAACCGTATGGGCCGACACGCACAGCTCCACAGGCCCGCACGCCAGATCGTCATCGGGCACCACGGCCGGCGCCGACGCGCGGCGCAGAAGCGCGTTCACGCGGCTGACCAGCTCCATCATACCGAAGGGCTTGGCCAGGTAGTCGTCGGCGCCGGCGTCAAGCCCGCTCACCGTGTCGAACTCGGTGCCCTTGGCCGTGAGCATCATGACCGGCAAGTGCTTGGTGGACGGATCCTCGCGCAGCATATGCAGGATCTCCAGACCGTCCACCTCGGGCAGCATGATGTCGAGCAGCACAAGCTCGGGCGCGCGCTCGCGGCACGCGGCGAAAAACTCTCCGGCCGCGGGAAAGCCCTGCGCCTCGAACCCGGCTTGGCGCAGGGCGTACACCGTCAGATCGCGGATGTTGGTGTCGTCCTCAACGTAGTAGATCATAGGTTGTTCCTTTGCGAGCGCCTGTGCCGACGAAGGCGCCTTGCGGCGCCGAAGCGTTTCATCGGCCGCGTAGCCGACGGAACCATCTTACCCGAAACGGCCCGCCACGTAGTCGGCGGTGCGGGGATCGTCGGGGTTTGTGAAGATGTCGTCGGTGTCTCCCGCCTCCACCATCTCGCCCAGCAAAAAGAACGCCGTCTTGTCGGACACGCGCAGCGCCTGCAGCATGTTGTGCGTGACCATGATGACGGTGTACTTCTGCTTGAGCTCGCCCACCAGCTCTTCAATCTTCGCCGTGGAGATGGGGTCGAGCGCACTTGTGGACTCGTCCATGAGCAGCACCTCGGGGCGCACGGCCAAAGCGCGCGCGATGCACAGGCGCTGCTGCTGGCCGCCGGATAAGCCAAGCGCGTTTTTCTTCAGGCGGTCTTTCAGCTCGTCCCAGATGGCGGCGTCGCGCAGGCTCTGCTCCACGATCTCGTCCAAGTCGGCGCGGTTTTTCACGCCGTGCGTGCGCGGGCCGAACGCCACGTTGTCGTACACGCTCATGGGGAAGGGATTGGGCTGCTGGAACACCATGCCCACGCGGCGGCGCAGGTTGTTCACGTCGATGGAGCGGTAGGCGTCCTCGCCGTCAAGCGACACCTCGCCTTCCACGCGGCAGCCCTCCACGAGGTCGTTCATGCGGTTCAAGGTTTTGAGCAGCGTGGATTTGCCGCAGCCCGACGGCCCGATGAGCGCCGTCACCTGGTTCTTGGGAAACTCCAGGTTGATGCCTTTGAGCGCGTGGAAATCCTTGTAGTGCAGGTTCAGGTCGCGCACGGCCATTTTGGCGGGCGCCGCCGCGGCGGGGCGCTCCTCGGCGCGGCGCGCGGCCGTCCTCACCTGGGGCACGTAGCCCGCAGCGGCACCCCGGACGTTTTGGGCCGCCCTCTCGCCCTGCCTCTCAAGCGTTGCCTCAGTCATCTTTGCCTCCCTTGTTCATCTTCTTGGCGGCGAAGGTGGCCAGCAGGTTCAGAAGAACCACCATGACCAGCAGCACCACCGCCGTGGCGTACGTCTCGTTCACATGCAGGCCCTCGCTGGCCAGCACGTACATGTGCACGGCGAGCGTGCGGGTGGAATCGAACAGCGCGCCCGCCCCTTCAAGCACATTCGGGATCTGCGCGATGGAGCCCGCCGTGAAGATGAGGGCCGCCACCTCGCCCACGCAGCGCCCGAGCGCGAGGATCACGCCGCCCAAGATGCCCGGCACGGCGGTGGGCAGCACGCAGCGAAACACCGTGCGCAGCCGCCCCGCGCCCAGGCCGAAGCCGCCCTCGCGGTAGGCGTCGGGCACGGCCAGAAGCGCCTCTTCGGTGGTGCGCATGATCACGGGCAGCACCATGATGGCCAGCGTGCACGCGCCCGCCAGAAGCGAGAGGTTCCAGTGCAGCGCGGTCACGAAGAACAGCATGCCGAACAGGCCGTAGATGATGGACGGGATGCCCTGCAGCGTCTCGGTGGTGGTGCGCACCACCTGCACGAACCGGCTGCCGCGAGGCGCGTACTCCACCAGGTAGATGGCCGACCCCACGCCCACCGGCACCGCCATCAGAAGCGAGAGCGCAGCCATGAGCAGCGTGTTCACCAACGCCGGCATGAGCGACACGTTGTCGGAGGTGTACTCCCACTCGAACAGGCTGGGCGTGAGGTAGGGCACGCCGTTCACCAGGATGTAGCCCACCAGAAACGCCAGCACGCCCGCCGTGACCGCAGCGCCCAGGTACACGAGCGCGCGCAGCAGCGCCGAGATCACGCGGCGCTTCTTGCGGTGACGCTCCTCCACGGAGCGGTAGAGCGCATCAAACCGGTCGATGCCGCCGGTAGGCGCCGACGCCGCGGACGCGGAGCCCGCCTCGTAGGCAATCGTTAGCTTGGGACTCATGACTTCAGCTCACCCCGCTTCTTGATGACGTTGAACAGCATGGTGATGAGCAGGATGAACACGAACAGCACCACGCCCGTGGCCACCAGCGCGCCGCGATGCAGATCGGCCGCGTAGCCCATCTCCAGCACGATGTTGGCGGTCATGGTGCGCACGCCGTTGAAGATGCTCTCGGGAATGATGGTCTGGTTGCCCGCCACCATGATGACGGCCATCGTCTCGCCGATGGCGCGGCCCACGCCCAGCACCACCGCGGCCATGATGCCCGATACGGCGGCCGGCACCACCACGCGAAACACCGAGCGCTCGTGGTCGGCGCCCAGCGCCAGCGCGCCCTCGTAGTACTTCTTGGGCACGGCGTCCAGCGAGCTTTGCGCCACGGTGATGATGGTGGGCAGGATCATGATGCCCAAAAGCACCGCCGCGGCCAGAAGCGACATGCCGTTGCCCGGCATGTTGTTGCGGATGAACGGCACGAGCACCACCAGGCCGAAAAAGCCGTAGACCACCGACGGGATGCCCGCCAGAAGCTCCACGCCCGGCTTGAGCACCGCGGCCACCTTGCCGCTGGCGAAGCGCGAGAGGAAGATGGCGCACAGAAGCCCCGCCGGCACGCCCACCACCATGGCCCCGGCGGTCACGTAGATGCTGCCGATGATCATGGGGAAGATGCCGTAGACGTCGTTGGCGGGACGCCAGGTGGTGCCGAAGAGGAATTCCGGAAGGCCGATCTGCGCGATGGCCGGCACGCCGTTCGCGAACAGAAAGACGCAGATGAGGGCGACCGCGAGGATGGAGATCCCCGCGGCGGCCACGAACAGCGCCTTCGCGATGCCTTCCTTCACGTGTACATGAGACATGCGAAACCCTTGCCCTGTCTATCCGGCGCGCCGCTAGGCGAGCGCGTCCTCCCACGTGGCGATCTCGCCCGTGAAGATGCCCTTGACCTGATCGGAGGTGAGGCCGTCCACGGAGGAGTTCGTGTTCACGATGACCGCGATGCCGTCCTGGGCGATGACCGTGGCCTCGACGCCCGCGGAGGTTTCGGAGTCCTTCAGCTCGCGGGAGGCCATGCCGATGTCGCAGGTGCCCTCCGTGGCCATGTTCACGCCGGTGGTGGAATCGGACTGGTTCACCTCGATGGACACATCCGGGTTGAGGGCCTGGTACGCCTCGGCCAGCTTCTCCATGACCGGCGTCACCGACGAGGAGCCGGCGATCACGATCTTGCCGGACTGGCCGGAACCGGAGTAGGCCTCGGCGTTTTCGGCCACGGAGATATAGTTCTCCTCCTCGACGATAGCCTGGCCCTCAGAACTCATGATGAAGTCGATGAAGTCCTGCGCCGCATCGGACAGACCGTCTTTCGTCACGATGTTGAACGGGCGGGCAACAGCGTACTCGCCGCTTTTCACGTTGGCGGCCGTGGGCTGGGCGCCGTCGATGTCAAGGGCCTTCACCGTGTCATTGAGCGAGCCGAGCGAGATGTAGCCGATGCCGTTCTCGTCGCCGGCCACCGAGGTCATCATGACCGAGGTTGAGTTGGTGATGGCGGCGGCAGCGGTGGTCATGTCCACCTTCTCGCCACTTGAATCCTCCTCCTCGATGCCGAACAGCTCCACGAACGCGCCGCGCGTGCCGGAGCCGTCCTCGCGCGAGTACACCGAGATGCTGCCGGAAGACGACGAGCCACCGTCCGATCCCGAGTTGCCCGACGCGCAGCCGAACAGCCCAAACATCCCAAGCGCGAGCGCCATCGCCCCCGCCGCCATAGCCAAACGCTTCTTCATGTCCACCCTTTCCTTCGATGCGCCGCACGGGCGCCTTGCTTTCGCACAAAGGCGCCGGTTGTCGGAACCGGCGCAAGGGACATGATGAACGCCGCGCATCAAGGAGATGTCGGATGCCGATCAAAAGCCTGTAAAGTTTGGCGGCGCGGCGCGCGGGCGGCAAAACGCAGGCCGCAAGCGCGGCGACGGATGGACGGGCGGGACTCGGCGGGCTGCCGGCGGAGGCTCAGCACACGGTATGGGACGCCTCCGAAAACCCGCGCACGTTCGCAACGGAAAACGAGGAGCCGTCGTCCAGCGCCACCGCGCCGTCGAACCGCCCGAACACCCGATGCAGGTCGATGCGGACCACGCCGAGGTCCCTGCGGTCGGCCCGGTCGACGACCGGCGTGAACGTCAGGTCCAACCGGCCCTCGTCGTCGGACAGGCGCCATGGCCGCATCAGCTGGCAGCGGTCCTCCATGCGCGCGGCGCGGGAGGCGCCCGTCTTGCGCGGGATGTCGAAGCTCACGCGACCCAGCTTGCACACCTCGTCGTCCACCAACACCATGTTCTCGGACGCGGCCTCTCCGTCGCCAAGCCCGCTTCCCAGGCTGAGGCCGAAGCGGTGAGTTCCCGGCGCATCGCCGCCCGCGCCGTCCTGCCATCCCTGCGCGCACGCGCCGAAGCGGACGATGTCGCGCGCCAGCACGCCGCGCCCCCAGTCGAGCGCTCCGAACGAGCGCTCGGGAGAAAAGCCGTGCACCAGCAGCCCCTTCTTGAAGCTGCCCTGCGCGCGCATGGCGACGGTCTTTTGGCTGTAGCAAAACGAGAGCGGATCCCGCTCCCACGAATCGGCGACCACCAGGGATTCGCGCGGCTCGCAGTCGAGCACGGCCTCGAACGCCAGGTCGTCGGCGCCATCGAAGCCCGCGAAGCGCGCCTCCACGCGCCGGCGGCCATCCCCAACCTCGAAGAGGAAGCAGGCGCGCCCGCCCTCGAAACGCGCCGTTCCCGCAACGGGCGAGGCGGGAAGGCGGAACCTCCCAAGCGGAAGCGGGACGACGGCGCTCGCGGCGTGCGAGGCCCCCTGGAGAAGGTCCACGACCAAGGCCGAGGCGACCCCGCAGTATCCCAGATCGGCCAGCGTGAGGCAGACCGCGTACTCGTCGTCGCCCACCGTGTAGCGCTCCCATTCCTTGATGCGCCGCGACGGCGCGCGCACGCGGGAGCGGTCGTAGGCTCGCAGCGCCGAGACGGCCCAGCCGCGATCGGCAAGGACGCCCTCGTCATCGTGCAGCGGGCCTTCGGTCAGGCGCTCCTCATGCATGACCGCCCTGCGATCCTCCGCCGCCGCGCATGCGCAGCGCCCGCGTCATCCGGCTGCGGAAGCCCGCCGGCAAGCCGTGCCGCGACGACTTGGGCTTGGGCTTGGAAGCGCGATTGGGGGTGCGGGCCGGCTCGGCGCCGTCCTCCTCCCCTTCCCGCTGCCGCGCGCGCTCCAAAGCCTCGTCGGCAATCCGATCTGCGGCGTTCGTACGCGTCAGCGGAGCGATGGCGCGCAGCGCGGCGTCCCCGGCCTTTCCGCCCAGGCCGCTATCGGCCACCTGGAAGACGAGCGTCCCCTCGAAGCCCGCGTTACCGATGGCCGAGAACGAGAGAACGGGCTTTTGCGTCAGCTCCACGACCGCGCTTGCGGCTTCGGAGGCCGTCCGCTCTATGGCGCGGGCCACCTCGTCCAAACGATCCCCGTCGGTGGCCACCACGATGGGCAGCGACACCCGGTTGGCAGGAGGCAGGTGCGTGAGCGCAGTCTTGCCGATGATGGAGTTGGGAATGATCACCTCTTCGCCTGCGCTGTTGCAGATGGTGGTGTGACGCCAGGTGACGTCCTTCACCACGCCCGAGGACGAACCCACCTCTATGTTGTCGCCCGGCGTGACGATGCGCATGAGGCTGACCTGCAGCCCGCCGATCAGGTTGGAGATGGTGTCCTGGAACCCCAGCGATATGGCGATGCCGCCCACGCCCAGCGCCGTGATGGCCGCGCTCACGTCCACGTGGAAGCACGTAGCCAGCATGATGCACACGCCCAGTATCCACACGCCCGCGCGCCCGATGTTCACGAAGATGGAGCTGGAGGGGATGTCGTCGCCCAAGTTGAGCACTTTGCGCAGAAACTTGCTGACCAGACGGGCGCACACGGCGGTGGCGACGAGGATGATCGCCGCAGTTGCGATGACGGCCACCTGGTCGTTGCCCACGAGCGCATCGATATGCTGCATAAGCTGATTCATGAGGACATCCTACCACGAATCGGCTATAGCGCATCTGACAGAACGGCTACACCTGAAAGGAAACCGCAGCTTCGGAGCGACTTTGACAACACGCATATTCCGCGTATGTTCGAAAAAATGCAACAGCTCACATTTTTTTGGTTCCAAAAAGTGTGAGCTGTTGCAGAAAATGGAAGATACGACTGAGAGATAGACCGGGGGAACGCGCAGAAAGCACTACGCAATGCAATGCGCCGCATAGAGCGGTACGCTTTTTATCCCGTTCTCAAACCCAAAGTTCTTGGCGGAAATCCGTATAACGCAAGCAGGCGCATACCGCCTCCGATACGCTTCAAGACTTCGCGCACCCACGTTAACTCCGGACTTAACTTCAAGAGGAACAACCCCTTCCTCTGTCTGCACAAGGAAATCAACTTCCGACTTGCTTGCGGTACCCCAATAAAAGGGCTCCACACCACCGGCAACCAACTGCTGCATCACATAATTTTCAGCAACTCCGCCCCGAAAACGCGAGCCTTTATCCGCCGCTGGCGCAAGATCTTGCATATCAAGCCCCTGTAAAGCGCCCAGCAAGCCCACATCAAGCAGATAGAGCTTGAAAAAGTCGTGCTCAGCATGCGCGCGCAAGGGCCTTGCACCTTCACGCACCCGATAGCAAAACGAAACAAGACCAGCTGCCGCAAGCCAATGTATCGATGCTTCGTACTGGTGAGCGCGCGCCGACGAAGCAATGGTCGCATACTGGAACTTGTGATTCTCTTTGGCAAGTTGCTCAGGAACGCTGCGCCACACATTAAGAATTCGCGCACCATCAAGCGGACTCGCATACTTGGTCATATCCGCAAGATACGCATCCGCTATAGCGGCCTGCACCGTTCGCACCCTCGCATATCCCTCATCGCGCGAAAACGCGAGCACCGCTTCGGGCAAGCCTCCAACAATAAGGTAATCCCTATACAAAGCGAGCGCCCGATCATGAAGTCCCAGAGGTGCGTCCGCCGCATACGAAGCGCGAATCAAACGACCAAGCGCCTCCTCATCCAAAGCCCAAAGAAACTCTTCGAAATCGAGTGGATAGAGGGAAAGAGCGTCAACTTTGCCAACGGGAAACGAATACTCCTCACGTCCGAGCGCCACGCCAAGCAGACTGCCCGCTGCCACCACATGGTATTCAGGCGCCCGCTCTTGAAAGTATTTCAACGAGGTCAGAGCGCGGGGGCATACCTGAATCTCATCGAAGAACAGCAGCGTTGTATCCTTGCCTATCGAAGTTTTTGCAAACGCCTCCAACTGCGGAAGAAGCACATCGGGCGTGATGTCGCCATCGAACATACGACGCGCGTCAGGTTGCGCAGAAAAATCAAGGTGAACAGCATTGCCGAAATGCTCTCGCGCAAACTTCAAGACGGAGTACGTCTTTCCAACCTGACGCGCGCCTTGAAGCACCAACGGCTTCCTAAAGGGAGAATCCTTCCACGCTGCAAGAGCGTCCTCTATTTTGCGTTTCATGCGATCCTCCTTTAATTGGAAATTTCGTTACGATTTTAACGGAATTTCCGGAAATTTCGTTTGAATTGTTACGAAATTTCCGTTTTAGGAGGTTCTGAATTGCCGCGTCTCTACCACGGGACGTGCCTTGCTTGCGTAGTGGTTATCGCGCAGAGTCCAAATTTCACCGCGCATCGTTCATCATCTCCTGCGCGAGGTACTCCGCGAACTCGGCAGCCTCGTCCTCACTCTCGAAAGCCTCCACTACAGGCGATGAAAGTCGGACATCATAAGGAAACCCTTGATGAGCGTTGAATGAGCATATGAACATCCTCATCGCATCGGCGGGGGTGGTTCCAAGCTTTCGCGTGGTCTCCTTGAAGATACGCGCCTGGGTCTCGTCGACTCGCGTTGCAAGTTGAACAGCCATGAATAATCTCCTAACAAAAGATATCAATTCATAGCATTATATAGCATTTGATAACATTTTGTTAAGAATACAAACTTAAACTAGAAGAAAAAGGTCCCCACCAACTTGAGGAATAGAAGGATGGCAGGACACTGACACAGCCGTCATGCAAGATGATCGGCGATTTTTGCCCAAGTTCCCAAGTTATGAGTTGCAAGTTGTCGAGTTATGAGTTTTTTCGCGCTTGAAAATCTAATGAGTTTTGT
>NZ_CBDTNW010000141.1:0-26291 GCF_965361815.1 Rubneribacter sp. | reverse complement strand
CCCGGGGACGGTTTCGTCCCCGGGCCGCCCGCGCTCCAAGGGGGAGGCGACGGGACGTCGGTCCGCAAAAACATGCGAAGGGGGTTGCCATGGCGGCGGCACGTTCGGGGCGCTTGAGCCTCACTGCGCGGTTCTCCGCGTCCGTGGCGCTGGTCATCGTTGCGTGCGCGATGCTGTACTTGGCGTGGCTGTCGCTTACCAGCGACGCGTTCATGCAGGACAAGGCCCTTGCCGAGGCCCGCACGCTCAACGTCGAGATGAAAGCGGCCTGGGCCTACATCGACCAGGTGCAAGACGCCATAAACTACGATTCCACCGGGCGGTTCGACTTCAAGGGCGTGTACTGCTCCGTCGCCGGAAAGGACATCGCCCAGAAGTTCACCGCGCAGTCGGAGGGCTACGTCATACGCTACGCGCGGGACAACCCGAGGTCCTCCACCGACCAGCCGGACGAGTTCGAGTCAAAGGCCATCGAGCTTTTCGAGACCACGGAGGAGACCGAGCGCTTCGGCATGGAGGACAGAGGCGGCGAATCCTTCTTCCGCTACGTCTCGCGAATAGACATATCCCGCAACTGCCTCGCATGCCACGGCGAGCCTGCGGGCGAGTACGACCTGACCGGATTCCGCAAGGAGGGCATGCAGATGGGGGATCTGGCCGGCGTCACGAGCATATCCATACCGATGAGCCGCTACGAGGGCGAGATGCGCGCGCGGACGGCCCAAAGCCTGGCGTTTTTCCTCTGCCTGACGGCGGCGGTGGTGGCGGTTGTGCGGCTCATGCTGCGCCGCTGGGTCACCGCCCCCTTGATGCAGGCGAACGCCCAGCTGAAAAACGAGAACGAGGCGAAGTCGAACATCCTGGCCATGGTGAGCCACGAGCTGAGGACGCCCCTTTCGTCGATCATGGCCTACGCCGACATACTCGCCAGCTCCCCCAACGTGAGGACCGAGGAGGAGAAGGGCTACGTAGAGGAGATCAAGGAAAGCGGCATGGTCCTTCTCGACATGGTGAACAACGTGATAGACACGGCCCGCTTCGAAGCGGGAAGATTCGAGTTCGTGGAGGAGGAGGTCGATCTGGTGGACGTGGTGGAGATAGTGAGGGCCGCCGTGGAGCCCGCCGCCTCCCGCAAGGGCGTCTCCCTGTCGTTTGACATCGAGCGCGAGATGCCCATCGTGAGAAGCGACAGCCAGGCGCTTCGGATAGTCCTTGCGAACCTGCTGGGCAACGCCGTCAAGTTCACGGACGAAGGGGGCGGCGTCGAGCTTTCGGCCCGCTACGACCGAAGCGAGGGCCGATTGTCCGTCGCCGTCTCGGACACCGGATGCGGCATACCCGAGCACGAGCTGGCGCGCGTCTTCGATCGGTTCGTCCAAGCGGATGCCGCCCGGGAGCGCAACGCCATGGGAAGCGGGCTGGGATTGGCCCTGTCGAAGAGCCTCGTGACCGCGCTTGGAGGCTCGATCTCAGTCGAGAGCGCGGTCGGCTGCGGAAGCCGGTTCGACTTCGTCGTGCCGGCGCCCAACGTCGAGGAAGCGTCGGAGGAGGAGGCATAAGCATGATGGTTCTTGTTGCGGATGACGACGAGCGGCTCAGGGCGGCCATAGGCATCATCCTGAAGAAGGCCGGCTACCAGGTGTGCGAGGCGGGAAACGGCATCCAGGCGCTGTCCGCCTTCGACGAGAAACGGCCCGACATCGCCATCCTCGATGTCATGATGCCCAAGCTCGACGGTTTCGAGGTGTGCGAGATCATCAGGAAGTCCCGCGCGCGGACGCCCGTGCTGTTCCTGACCGCGAAAAGCGACATCGCCGACAAGAAGAGCGGATTCCGATCAGGCGGAGACGACTACCTTGTCAAACCCTTCAACGAAGAGGAGCTCCTCCTGCGCGTCGAGGCGCTCCTCAGACGGTCCGCATCCCACGGAGCGGGCCAGGCCAGCCCCTGGGGCGAACAGGCCGTGCGCACGGTCGGAAGCCTCAGGATAGACGTCCTGCGCTTCGAGGTGTTCGTGGACGACAGGAAGATCGACCTCACGAAAAAGGAGTTCCAGATCCTCTCGCTGCTGAGCCAGCGCCCGGGCGAGGTGTACACCGCCGACGAGATCATCGAGCACGTGTGGGGCATCGGCTATTTGCACTCCTCCGTGAGCATCCCCACCCACATCCGCCACATCCGGGAGAAGATAGAGGCCGACCCCGCCCATCCGAAGATGCTCCAGACCGTCTGGCGCTTCGGGTACCGGCTGGGCGACTGAGCCCTCCCCCTACAGGTTCGCCCGCACCCAGGCGATGTTGCCTTTGACCGTGGCGATGAGCTCGTCCACGTCGTCGAACTTGCGCATGGGGCGCAGCCAGTGCAAAAACTCCACCTTGATGGAGCGCCCGTACAAATCGCCCTCGAAATCGAGCAGGTGCACCTCGCAGGTGGCGGTGGCGCGATCGGCGAACGTGGCGGCCACGCCCATGTTGACGGCGGCCTTGTAGCGCGCGCCGTCCACCTCGGCCCAGGCCGCGTACACGCCGTCGGAAAGCGCCCGCAGCTGCTCGGGCACCTCGAGGTTCGCCGTCTTGAAGCCCATGTCGGCGCCCTCGCCGCGCCCCGGCTCCACCGTTCCCGTCACGAAGTACGCGCGCCCCAGCAGGCGGTTCGCCTCCTCTATGGCGCCCTCGGCCAGAAGCAGGCGGATGCGCGTCGCCGTGATGGGCGCGCCGTCGGCGCTCTTCAGATGATGCGCGCGCACCTGCGCGCCGCCCGCCGCCCCCCACGCGTCAAGGTCGCGCACCGTGCCCTCCGCCCGCGCACCGAACTTGAAGTCCGACCCCACGTGCAGAAACGCCGGCGGCGTGCCGTCGAAGGTCTGCAGCAGGAAGCGCTCGGGCGACGAGGCCGCAAACTCGCGCGTGAACGGCAGCACGCACACCGCGTCCACCCCGGCAGACGCCAGCATGGCCAGACGGTCGTCGTTGGTCATGAGCTTTTTGAGGCGCCGGGGGTGGAACACCTCGTCGGGGTCGATGTCGAACGTGAGCGCCACGCTGCGCCCGCCGCTTTCGCGCGCCGTCTCGCGCGCCCGCTCCAACAAGAACCGATGCCCCCGGTGCACGCCGTCGAACACGCCGAACGCGCACGACGCGCCGGAGAAGAAGCCGTGGTCGAACGAGCCGTCCACCCTATATATCCCTGCCACGAGACACCCCCGTCTGAAACACGCAGCGCGCGGCGTAGCAGCCGCGCGCGCCGTCGAACGCATACAGCGCGACCAGCTTGTTGTCCGCTATCACCGCCACCGTCTCGCCGTCGGCGGGCCCCTCGCAGCTCGGGCGCACCCCCGCCGTGCAGGCGCACATCTCCAGGGCCGACGTGGAGCGCCTGCGCTCGTAGAGCGCGCGGCCCTTGGAGGGGATCGCCCCGCCGTTGGCCACCTTGGCCGCCTCCTCGCCCTGGACGTAGAGGAACCGCACGCCGAGCAGGCGCACCGGATCGAGCGCCGCGCGGTCCTTGAGGTCGGCGAGCGCCTCCAGGCTCACGCACTCCTCCAGGGGCAAAAGCCCCAGGCACGTCCTCTCGAGCGCGGCCACATGCGCCGGGCACCCCAGGTCGCGGCCCATGTCGCGCGCGAGCGCGCGGATGTAGGTGCCCTTGGACACGTGGAAGTCCACCTCCCACGACGCAAGCTCGTCGCCCTCGCCCTCGGACACGCCGACAAGGCGCGCGTCGTGCACCACGATGTCGCGCGGGGCCAGGTCGATGATGGTGCCGGCGCGCGCCGCCTCGTAGGACTTCCTGCCTCCCACCTTCACGGCCGAGTACGCCGGCGGCATCTGCCTGCCCGCGCCCACCATGCCCGCCACGAACGCGGCGGCGAACTCCGGGTCCAGCACGCGCTCGGGAACCGGGCCCGTGCGCGTCACGCGACCCTCGGCATCGTCGGTGTCGGTTCCCGCGCCGAAGGCCACCTTCACGCGGTAGCGCTTGTCGTGCCCGGTCAGATACGCCCCCAGCCGCGTTGCCGGACCCACGCAGACGGGAAGCACGCCCGTGGCCATGGGGTCGAGCGTGCCGGTGTGGCCCACACGGCGCTCTCCGAAGATGGAGCGGCACCGGTTGACCACGTCGTGTGAGCTCATGCCCGCCGGCTTGTTCACCCCGACGACCAACGAAAGCCCCGACGTCCCCCTCTTCACTTCAGGCGATCTCCTTCCAGCAGATCGGCAAGGCGGCGCTCCAGAAGGGCCGTCGCCTCCTCAAGCCCCGTCTCCAGCGTGAACCCGGCGGCCGCCCGATGGCCGCCGCCGCCCAGCTCTCGGGCGAGAAAGGCCACGTCGGTGCCGTCTTTGGCCCTGAGGCTGCCGCGCACGGCGCCGTCCTGCTCGCGCAGCATGCAGGCCACGCGCACGCCCCGCACCGAGCGAAGCGCGTCCACAGCAGGCTCTGCGTCGGCCTTGGCCGCGCCCAGCGCCTCGAAGTCCGCCTGCGAAAGCCAGCTTAACGCGGCGGCGCCGCCGACGCAGAGCCTCATGCGCTCCACGGCGCGGGCCTCGAGGAGCGCCGAGGGCACGGAGCGGTTCTGGAACACGGCGCGCGACACGGCCGCCGGGTCCGCGCCCGCCTCTACCATCTCGGCCGCCGCCCGCAGGGCCGCCGCGTCGGTGTTCTGGTACTGGAAACGCCCCGTGTCGGTGACAAGCCCCGTGTAGCAGCACGTCGCCACGTCGCCCGCGCGGTCCGCCCCAAGCAGGCCGGCCAGCTCCCACACGAGCACGGTCGTGGAGGCCGCGTCAGGATCGACGTAGGCGAGCGCGGTCATAGCGAAGTCGGCCGCGTGGTGGTCCACGGTCACGGACGTCTCGCAGGCGTCAAGCAACGCGGCGGCAGCTTCGCCGATGCGCTCGCGCGTGGGCACGTCCACCGCCACGAACGCGCGCGCCGGTCCTTCGTAGCGCGCGGCGGGGATCAGGTCGGCGAAGCCGGGCAGGAAGGAGAGCCGCTCGTCGGCAGGCTCGTCCTTCGCGAGCAGGCACGCGACGCGCTTGCCGAGGCTCCTGAGCGCCGCAGCCAGCCCGAGCTGCGAGCCCAGGCAGTCCCCGTCGGGACTCACGTGGCCGCAGACGACGATGTCGTCGCAGCCTTTGAGGACCGAGGCTATGGCGGCAAGATCGGCGTTGGTCTGAGGCGTGGTCGCCACGGGGCCTCCCTACTCCCCGGCAAGGGGGTCGGCATCGGCGGGCACGTCGGCCTCGGTCGGCGCGGAGGCGTTGCGCGCGGCGTCGCGCTTGAGCGCCACGGCTATGCGCTCGGCCTCGTCCACGCTTTTGTCCAGATGGAAGCGCAGATCAGGCGCCACGCGCCACGACAGCTCGCGCGCCATGAGCGAGCGGATGCGGCCCGCCGCCTTGCCGAACGCCTCGGCCACGTCCTCGTAGCGCTCAGGCTCGGTGGTGTAGAACACGTTGCACGCGCTGCGGTCGTAGCTCACCTCGCAACCCGTGATGGTGACGAGGGAAAGGCGCGGATCGGAGATCTCGAACAGAAGAATGCTCGCAATCACCTCGCGGGCCTGCTCGTTCACTTTGCGATTAGACGAACCCTGCTTCATGGTGCCGCCTCCTAAACGGTCGAAGGGTTGTGCGCAAAACGCGCCCGTCGCGTCCAGTGTATCACGGGACGGTCGACGGGCGCTTGGATTCGACAACGGTAACCCGAGGGTTTCCCGATGCACAATGCTGGTCGTTCGTAACGTCAGCGAGCGGCATCGAGGTGCCCCAGATTGCCGTGAAAGGCCGAGGAAGCGTACTTCGTACGCGACGAGGGCTTGGAGCGGCAAGATGGGGTGCATCGATGCCGCGCAGCGTCGGCCCATTCCGCCGGCCGTAAGGCCGGCGGAACCTCCGTTACTCCGTCCGCTCGACTTCCTTCACCTGGTAGCCCTCGATGGTGTCGCCCACCTTGAGGTCCTGGAACTTCTCGATGCCGATGCCGCACTCGTAGCCCTGCTTCACGGACTTCACGTCGTCTTTGAAGCGGCGCAGCGACGCCATCACGCCTTCGAAGATGACCGTGCCGTCGCGCACGATGCGTACCTTGTCGTCGCGGTGGATCTCGCCTTCGGTGATGTAGCAGCCGGCGATGGTGCCCACCTTCGGCACCTTGAACGTCTCGCGCACCTCGGCGATGCCGGTGTCCTCCTCCACGATCTCCGGCGAGAGCAGGCCCACGCGCGCGGCGTTGATCTCCTCGATGGCCTGGTAGATGACGCGGTACAGGCGGATGTCCACCTTCTCCTTCTCGGCCTGCTGCTTGGACTTGCCCGTGGGGCGCACGTTGAAGCCGATGATGATGGCGTCGGAGGCGGAGGCCAGCGTGACGTCGGTCTCGGTGATGCCGCCCACGGCCGAGTGCACGATGTTGATGCGCACCTCGGACTGGTCCATCTTCTCGAACGCGTCGCGCAAAGCCTCGATGGAACCCTGCACGTCGGCCTTCACGATGAGGTTGAGATCGGTCTGCTTGCCCTCTTCGATGCGGTTGAACAGGTCATCCAGGCTCATGTGGGACTTCGTCTCCTGCTCGGCCAAACGGGCGCGCAGCGCGCGCTCCTCGGCCAGCTTGCGGGCGTCGCGCTCGTCGGCGAACACGCGGAACTCGTCGCCGGCGGTGGGCACGCTCGACAAGCCGAGGATCTCCACCGGGTCGGCGGGGCCGGCCGCGTCCACGTGCTTGCCGCGCGGGTCCACCAGCGCGCGGACGCGCCCGTAGGACGTGCCCGCCACCACCGCGTCGCCCGGATGGAGCGTGCCGCGCTACACGAGCACGGTGGCCACCGGGCCGCGGCCCTTGTCCAGGTTCGCCTCGATGACGAAGCCGGACGCCTCGGCGTCGGGGTTGGCCCGAAGCTCCAGCACGTCGGCCTGCAAAAGGATAGTCTCCAGCACGTCGTCGATGTGCAGGCGCTGCTTGGCCGACACCTCCACGAACATGTTCTGGCCGCCCCACTCCTCCGGGATGATGCCGTACTCGGTGAGCTCTTGGCGCACGCGGTCGGGGTTGGCGCCGGCCTTGTCTATCTTGTTGACGGCCACCACCACCGGCACGTCGGCGGCCTTCGCGTGGTTGATGGCCTCTATGGTCTGCGGCATCACGCCGTCGTCGGCGGCCACCACCAGCACGATGACGTCGGTGACCTGGGCGCCGCGGGCGCGCATGGCCGTGAACGCCTCGTGGCCCGGCGTGTCGATGAACGTGATCTGGCGGCCGTCGATCTCCACCACCGAGGCGCCGATGTGCTGGGTGATGCCGCCGGCCTCGCCCTCGGCCACGCCCGTGTGGCGGATGGCGTCCAGAAGCGAGGTCTTGCCGTGGTCGACATGACCCATGACGGTGACCACGGGCGGGCGGGGCTTGAGGTCCTCCTCGCTGTCGTGGTAGACCACCGCGTACTCCTCCTCCGGCGACACGACGCGCACCTTGCGCCCCATGTCGTCGGCGATAAGCTCCACCAAGTCATCGCTCATGGACTGGGTGAGCGTGAGCACCTGGCCCAGCATGAACAGGCGCTTGATCACGTCGTTGGGCTGCACGCCCAGAAGCTCGGCGAACTTGGCGACGGTCGACCCCTGGGGAATCTCCACCACCGAGTCATCGAGCACAAGCTCGGGATCGAGGCCCTTCTCCAACGCCTCCATCTCCAAGCGCTCGCGGTTCTCGGCCTCGCGCTTCTGCTTGCGCTTCTTGCGCCGGCCCTCGCCCTCGTGCGAGGTGGCCGCGGCCACGGCCGCGCGCGCCTCGGCAAGCACCTTGTCGCGCTGCAGCTTCTCGGCCTGCACGGCCATCTGGGCGTAGCGGTCCTCGGGCTGGGTCTGCTGGATCTCCAGCTCGGGAACGATCTGCTCCACGCGCGCGCCGCGCTTGCCGTGCTTTTTGGAGCCGCGCTCGGGGCGGGCGCCGCCGCGCGCCGCGCCGCCTGCGGCCGACGCTTCGCGCTTCTGGGCCTCGATGCGCTGCTTCTCAGCCTCTATCTGGGAGAGCAGCGAATCGAAGCCGGACTTCTTGGCGCCCAGGACCGGCGCGGGCTTCTTCGGCGCCGGCGCGGGCTTGCCGCCTTTGGCGTTGCGATGGCGCAGCGCCTCCTCGACCGCCTGTTTCTTGGCCACTTCGGCCGCCATCTTGGCCTGGCGCGCGCGCATGCGGGCCTCGGCGGCCTCGCGGGCGACGCGCTCCTTCTCGCTCTCTATCTGGCTCGCAAGGCTCTCGAACGGCGAGGGCGCCGGGGCCTTGCGCGGGCGGGGCGCCTCGCCCGCCTCCGCGGGCGCGTCGGCGGAGGGGCCGCCGGCGACGCGGCGGGCGCGCTCGGCCTCGCGGGCGCGGCGCTCCTGCTCCACGGCCTCGCGGCGGGCGCGCTCCTCCTCGGCGCGCTGGCGCTCGGCGGCGGCGCGCTCCTCGGCGAGCTTTTTCGCCTCCTCGTCCTCAAGCTGCCCGGCGCGCTGCTTGATCTCGGGCTCGAGGTTCTTGCGGATCTTGGCGACGTAGGCGTCGGCGAGCATGCTCGCATGGCTTTTCGCGGGTATCTTCATTTCGTGCAGCTTGTCGAGCAGCTCTTTGCTCGACATGTCGAATTCCTTCGCCAACTCATGTACTCGCATGCTGGCCATATACCACTCCTCTACTTACTGTCTCGCTTCGCGCGCCACCGCCGCGACCCCGGCGGCGATGCGCTTGCGCGCATCGTCGTCAAGCGTCGCCTTGAGCGCTCGGTCGAGCTTCTTCTTCCTGCAAGCCGCGGCGAAGCACTCCTCGGAGCAGACGTACGCCCCCCTGCCCGGCGCACGGCCGGTCGCATCGAAGGACACGGCGCCGGACGGATCGCGCACGATGCGCAGGAGCGCGACCTTGTCGGCCTGCCTCCCGCACGCCACGCAGCTGCGCTGCCGCTTGCCCGTTGCCGTCGCCACGCCCAAAACCCCTCTCCGCGTCCGTTACGCCTCTTCGAGGTCGGCGTGGATGCCGCAATAGCGGCCGCCCGGGCGCGCGTGGTTGCGGCAGCGGGCGCCGTCCTCGCCCACGTAGGCGCACAATCCGGCCTCGTCGTCGGCCTCCTCGTCGATGAGCATGTTGCCCTCCGGCGAAAGGGGTTCGCCGGTGAAGCTCGCGCTCTTGATGTCGATGTGCCAGCCGGTCAGGCGCGCGGCAAGGCGGGCGTTTTGACCCTCCTTGCCGATGGCCAGCGAAAGCTGGTCGTCGGGCACCACGACGGTGGCGTAGTGGTTGTCCTCGTCAATGACCACGCGCGTCACCTTCGCCGGCGACAGCGCGTTGGCCACGTAGACCGCCGGGTCCTCGGCCCATTGGATGACGTCGACGCGCTCGTTGCGCAGCTCCTCGACCACCATGCGCACGCGGCTGCCCTTCGGGCCCACGCACGCGCCCACCGGATCGAGGTTGGCCTCGCGCGAGGCCACCACGATCTTGCTGCGCGCGCCCGGCTCGCGGGCGATGGACTTGATCTCCACCACGCCGTCGTAGATCTCGGGCACCTCGATCTCGAACAGGCGACGGATGAGGTCGGGATGCGTACGCGACACCACGATGGCCGGACGGGCCTGCTCGCCGCGCACCTTGGGGGCGTCGGAGCTGGGATCGCGCACTTCGATGATGAGCACCTTGAGGCGCTGGTTGTGACGGTAGTGCTCGCCGGCCGGGCGCTCGTTGCGCTCGCTGGGGTTGCGCTTGGCGTCGTAGTGCGGAAGCTCCGCCTCCACGCCGTCGCGGATCTTGATGATGGTGAAGTCGGGGGTGCCCTGCAGCACCGTGCCCGTCACAAGGTCGCCCACGCGGCCGGAGAACTCCTCGTAGATGGACTGGCGGCCGGCCTCGCGCACGATGGACGCGATGACGCCCTTGGCGTTTTGCGCCGCGATGCGGCTCACGTCGGCCGGCGTGACGTCGCGCTCCTCGAACTCGCTGTACTCGCCCGTCTCCTCGTCGGGCTCCCCCACGGGAACAAGCTCGTAGACGTAGATATGCCCCGTCTGGCGGTCGATGGTCACGCGAGCGTCCCACTCGAGGTCGAGGATGCGCTCGTAGCTGCGCGCGAGCGACTGCTCCAGGCGCTCGATGAGGTAGAACTCGTCGATCTTCCGTTCGTGGGCCAGCGCCTGCAAGGCCTCTATCAGTTCTGAACTTGCCACGTCTTCGCTTCCTTTCCTCTTGGGCTCAAGCCTTCGAGCCAAAGTCGATCGTGCCCTTCAAGTGGGCGCGCTTGATGGTGTCAAGCGGGATGTCCACGGCCTGCCCGTCGACGTCGAGCGTGACGACGTCGTCTTCGGCCTTCTCGATGACGCCCGTCCACGAGCCGCGCCCCTCCCGAGGCTGCGTCTTGATCACGGCGGGCTGCCCGACGTAGCGCGCGAAGTGCTCCATCGTGCGCAGCGGCCGGTCGATGCCGGGCGAGGACACCTCGAGCATGTACGCGCCGGGGAACGGATCCAGCTCGTCCATGATGGCGTTGATCCACGCCTGCGCCGAGGACAGCTCGTCGAAGCTCACGCCGTCGGGCGTGTCTATGAACACGCGGATGGTCGGCGCCTTCTTGGCGCCCGCCACCTCCACCGTGACGATCTCGACGCCCTCCGCCTCCGCACGGGGAGCCAGCGCGTCGAGCAGCTGCCGTTCCTTCCTGCCAAGCACGTGCGTCCTCCTTCTCCGTCCGGACCCCGTCTCTTCGGCCCGCCCCCCGCCGCGCGGGGTGAGGCCCTTACAAACAAAGAAAGCGGGAACAAGCCCACTTTCTCATGCGTCGAAAGTATGGTGCGTGCGGCGCCCGCATGCCGCTGCGTTGCCTTGCTTTTATACCACACCCAAGGCCGTTTGCCTAGCGCGGGCGCATCCCCGCCCGCAAGTTCCCCACATTTGGGCGCGCGTTTGGACGGGCGGGCCAGGCGGGCCGGCGCGACGGCCGGCCCGCCCGCGCGCGGCCTCAGCGCGCCTTTGCGTCCGCGTCGTCGTCGGCGGCCTGGGCGGGATCGTAGCTCAGCAAAAGCTTGCCGAGCACGAGAAACGCCAAAATGCCGAGCGCGACCATGCCCACGACGATGAGCACCTCGTTGACCGAGGGCGCGTACGAACTGGCCACCGCCCAACCGTCCATGCCGCCGGCGCCGCGCGAAGCGCTCGACCCCGCGATGAGGCCCGGCGCGCCGGACACGTTGGGGTAGATGAAGCTGGTGAACAGAAGCCAAATACGCTTGCAGAACACGCCTATCACCACGCCGCCGCACGCAAGCGCGACAAGGCCCGTGCGACGGCGGTTCTTGGCGAACACAAGGATGCAAAACGGCACGATGACGCCCACGACGACCTCGATCCAGAAGAAGGGCGCGGTGGCGCCGGAGGTCATCTGGGCAAGCACGGCCGAACCCATGTCGGTGCCGGGGTAGGCCATGGTGAGCACCTCGCAGCCCACCATGTAGCCGTCCACGGCGATGCACACGGCCAGAAGGCCGGCCAGGTTCGCGATGAGCTTCCTGGAGGTGGCGAACACCTTGGCGCGGTTCATCCAGATGAGCGACAGCAGCAAAAGCGCCAGGCCCGAGTCCATGGCCGACGCCACGAACAGCGGCGCCATGATGGTGGAGTACCAGCCCTCGCGGGCGATCTGCAAGCCGAAGATCCAGGCGGTCACGGAGTGCACGAGGATGGCGACGGGCAGCGCGAAGCGCGACACGATGGCCACCTTCTCTTTGGCGCCCGGCTTCTTCGAGGTCATGAAACGCAGGTAGATAAGGTTGATGACCAGATACGTGGTGATGACGCAGATGTCCCACAGAAGCGGCGAGACGAAGTTCGGCGACGCGAACAGGTTCAGGATGCGCACGATGCCGCCGAGGTCGATGAGCACGAACGCACCGGCGATGCAGATGCAGATGAGCGACACGATGATGGCGGGCAGGGCCACCTTCTTGTACTCGGTCACATGGAAGATGGACGCGGAGGACGCCACGATGAGGCCGCCGGCCGAAAGCCCCACGAAGAACATGAAGCTGGCGATGTAGAGGCCCCACGACGTGCCGTTGGACATGCCGGTGACGCCGAGGCCGCCGACGAACTGGCTGACGTACGCGCCCACGCCGAGCGCGACGAGCGCGCCCAACACGGCGAACGCGATCTTGTAGGTTTTCGTTAACTGCATAAGGGTTTCCTTCCTTGACCCCCAGGTTGGCGTAGCTTGGCGGCCGTCAGGCCGACGAAACGTCAGAGTCCGACGTAGAAGAGCTGGGGATGCGTCCCCTTCTCCTCCAGCAGATGGCCCGCTTTGGCGGACAGGGCAAGCTTCGAGATCTCGCTTTCGGGATCGTCGAGGTCGCCGAAGGTGCGCGCGCGGGCCGGGCACACGCGCACGCACATGGGGAGGTCGCCCTCGTCGGTGCGCTCCTTGCACAGCGTGCACTTCTCGGCCACGCCCTTGACGCGCACGGGCACGCGCGAGTCGCCGTAGTCGAAGCCGGGTTCGCGCGACGGGTCCTCCCAGTTGAACACACGCGCGTTGTAGGGGCAGGCCGCCATGCACATGCGGCAGCCTATGCACTTGCCGTAGTCGATCTCGACACGGCCCAAACCGTCTTTGTACGTGGCGCCGGTGGGGCATACCTTCTGGCACGCCGCCGTCTCGCAGTGCTGGCATTGCACGGGCAGGTACACGCGCTTGAGGTTGGGGTACTCCCCCACCGCGCCGTCTATGACGTCGCAGTCCTTGGTGAGGATGCGGTTCCAGAGCATGCCCATGGGCACGTTGTTCTGCATCTTGCACGCGTTGGCGCAGGTGTGGCAGCCCACGCAACGGTCCAGGTTGATGGCGATGGACAGTCTCGTCATGCCTTGTCACCTACGCTTTCTTGATCTCGACGAGCGTGTCGGAGAACGGGATGACCGGCCCGCAGAGGAGCTCGGATCCGCGATCGACCTGCGCGTCGTTCGTGACGGACTGCATGTTGCCGCGCGCCAGGTAGTCGGCCGTGGCGCCCTCGCAGAGGCGCACCGAGCCCGAGCGGATGGCGGGGTTGGCGTGCACGCGCACGGCGAAGCTCCCGCGGTCGTTGAACACCTCCACCTCATCGCCGGTGGCCAGGCCGCGCGCCTCGAGGTCGCCGGGGTTCGCGTCAAGCGTGGGCTCGAAGTACTGCTGGATCCACAGCGCGTCGTTGAACTGGTTGTGAATATGGAAGCGCGTGCGGACGTTGGCCAGCTGCAGCGGGTACTCGGCGCGCTTGGGATTTCCCTGGTACGCCTCGTTCGGGGCCTCCCACTGGGGCAGGGCCTGGCCGTAGGGGGCCAGGTTCTCGTAGTAGAGGTCCAAACGGCCCGACGGCGTGGCGAAGACGAGGTCGGCGAACTCCTGGCGCGGCTCCTCAATGCCGGGGACGGGCCAGGCGCCGTTGCCCTCGTCGTTGATCCGATCGATGGTGAGGGAGGCGATCTCGGGGTCCTCCGCGCCGCTGATCTGGGCCTCCACCATCTCGACGGAGTCCTTCGGCAGCGCGTCCGCGACGCCCAGGCGGCGCGCGAACTCCTTCTGGATCCAGAAGTCGGTCTTGGACTCGAACAGCGGGTCGATGACCTTGTTCTGCAGCACGACCTGGTTGTAGCCCACCTTCGCGTTGCCCACCGGGGCGTCCAGCTCGAAACGGGTCGTGGCCGGCAGCACGTAGTCAGCCCACTTCGCGCCCTCGGTGAAGTAGGGGTCGATGGACACGATGAGCTCGAGCGAGCGCGCCCAGTCCTCGGTCTTGGACATGTTGGCGAAGTGCTGCGCCATGAAGTCGCCGCAGCAGATATAGGCCTTCACCTTGTTGGGCTTGTCGCGCATGTCGTAGGCGGCCATCTCGTCGGTCGCGCTTTCCATCCCCTCGGGCAGCTCCCACGCGCCGAGCGTCGTGGAGCGGCCGTTCCAGCAGCCGCCCACGAACACGCCGATGTTGGCGCCGGGCTTGCAGACGTTGCCGGTGACGCCGGCCAGCACCGCAGCCGCATGGCCCGCGACGTCGGCGTTCGAGATCTTGTCGTTGCCGCCCCAGCCAAGCGCGATGGTCGAGGGGCCTTCAGCGTAGGCGCGGGCAAGCTCGACGATCTTGTCGGCGGGGATGCCCGTGACGCCCGCGGCCCACTCCGGGGTGCAGTCCTTCTGGCCCTCGACGAGCAGGTCGTAGGCCGTGCGGCATTTCGCGCCCTTGACCTCGGCGGCGCCAGAGAGCGCGGGCACGACGCCCGCCTGGTTGTAGGCCGCGACCGCGCCCGTGGCCGAGTCGATGACGAGGTAAGGGTTCTCATCGCCCGTCTCGGGCTGCTCGGCCGCCGGGTCGGCGGCGTGGTCGCGCACGAGCGCGCCCTTGTCGTCCACAAGGTAGGGCAGCGACGTGTGCAGCCGCATGAACTCCTCGTCGGCCAGGCCCTCGTCAAGCACCACGCTCGTCATGGCCAGAAACAGCGCCGCGTCGGTGCCAGGCTCGATGGGCACCCACTCGTCGGCCTTGCCGGCCGTGGTGGAGAAGTGCGGATCGACCACGACCATCTTCGCGCCGGCCTCCTTGGCCTCGAAGAACAGGCGCACCTGCGGCAGGCTGGACTCGCAGAAGTTGCTGCCCACGGTGAGCACCATGCGCGCGTTCACCCAGTCGCGCGCCTCGCCCGTGGCCATGGCGTAGCCGCCGCCGAAGCCGATGGCGGGGTCCAGGCCGTTGCCCGTGCCCACGTCGATGCCGGTGTTGCCACCGGTCTGCGCGCCGAGCACGGCGGCGAGAAACGGGAAGTTCGCCTCGCTCGACGCCGTCACCATGACGGCGTCCTTGCCATCGCGCGCCTGGATCTCCTGGATCTTGGCCACGATGTCGTCAAGGGCCTCGTCCCAGCTCACCTGCACGAATTCGTTCGCGCCGCGCTCGCCGGTCCGCTTGAGGGGCGTCTGCACGCGGCCCGCGCCGTAGATATGTTGGACCTCGGAGATGCCCTTCAGGCAGATGGTCTCGTAGCGGTCGTCAACGCAGTGGTTCGGCTCCACCTTCACCAGGCGGCCGTCGCGCACCGTGCAGCGCAAAGGGCACATGCCGCCGCAATGCTCCTGGTGGTACGTGCACGCGATGCGCTCCTCGTCATAGGCGACCTTCGACTCGCCCGCCGGGCCGATGCCCGCGTACGCCTTCGTCGGCGCGAGCCAGCCGTCGGCCGAGAGCATGCCCGCCGTCGCAGCGGCCCCGCACGCGGCCAGCGACCCCGCGAGGAACCTGCGCCTCGTCAGATCCATGCGCCTCTCCTTCTCTTCGTTTCGCTCGTTGCTTAGAGTTCGCCGCCGGACAGTGTAAGCAGGCGAGATTCGGCCGTCATCGTCCCATCGGCCGAAATTGCCCGCGCCCCTCTTGTGCATTTTGAACAACGAGGTAAGATTCACCTGATTGAGCATGCGGATCGGCGCCCGCCGACACCGCCCCCCTCCCGCGCAGGCCGCCCGCCGCCCTGCGCGCAGCCGCCCGAAGGAGGCCGCCTCGTGAAGTTCAACCTCGACCTCGCATGCGCCGAGCTTGCCGACCTGGACCCCGTCAAGCGCTTCGAGCACGACTCCGCGCTTTCGCTCGACCGCGTGGAGGAGCACGGGCCGAAAAGCCGCCCGCGGGCGACGAGCCTGTTCGTCATAGGGGCCGGGGCCTTCGCCGCCCTCGACGCGAAGGCGTGGGAGGGCGGCGGGTCGTTCCTTGTGACCGGATCGGAGGGGGAGCCGGACGGACGGGGGCTGCCCGCCGCCTTCCTGCCCGCCCGCGCCTGCCCGCCGGACGAGCGGGAGCTGGTGGAGCGCCTGCTGGAATGGCGCATGAGGCTGGACGCGTGGTCCGAATCGGTGCTGGAGGCCATGGCCCGCGATGCGCCTTTGCAGGAGGTGTTCGACGCTGCGGCGGCGATGTTTTCCAACCCCCTCATGCTGTCGGACTCGGCGCTTTACTACGTGCTGACGGCCGGCCGCCTGCCCGCCGGCTTCCGCGACCCGTTCTGGACGCCCGCCATCGAGACGGGCGTGTGCCCCACCGAGGTCTACTTCGACACCTGGATGAGAAGCTCGAAGAACGCGTTTCGCTGCGAGCGGGCCTACCTGGTCCCCGGAGGGGAGGCGAGCGAGCGCACCTACCTCGTCCGCAACCTGATCGCGGACGGCCAGTACCACGGGTGCTTCGAGCTTGTGGACGTGAACGCGCCTTTGGGGCCGGCCGATCTCGCGCTGGCCGACTACGTGGGCGACCTTCTGGCGCTCATCCTGCCCCGCCGGGCCTACCCCCAGATAGCGAACTCGGCCATGGGGCCGCTTCAGGAGCTTGTCGCCGGCAACGCGGTGCGCCCGCGCGTGCTCGAGTACGGGCTGGCCGAGATGGGCTGGGCGCCGCGCGACGCCCACTACGTCGTGCGCTTCTCGGAGGCGAGCGCCTCAAGCGGCCAAGGGCCCCATCTGCAAGCGGAGCGCCGCATAGCCGAGACCTACCCCCTCGCCCGTTTCGTGGAGGACGGGGACGCGCACCTCATGATAGCCCGCGACGCCGACTACCCCCTCGCGCGCTTCCGCGACAACCTCCGGCCCGCGGACGCGCAATGCGGCGAGCCGAGGTTCCTCGCGGGCTTCTCGTCGCTTTCGGACGATTTCTCCCGCCTGCGCGCGACCGCCGACCAGGCCGCCTTCGCCTACGACCGCATCGACCCCGAGGTCTCCGACCGGTTTCTGACCACGGCCATGCGCTTCTACGACGACTGCTGGCTCGAGGACGTGCGGCGAAGGCTCTCCGCGGACGCGGACCTGTCCTGGCTGCTCGACCCCGCCGCGACGGCGCTTGCGGAGGCCGACGCGCGCGACGGCACCGAGCACGTGGCCACGGCGCTCGCCTACCTCGAGCACGGCTGCAACGCCACGCGCACCGCCGAGGCGCTGTTCGTCCACCGCAACACGCTCTCCTACCGGCTCAAGCGAATAAAAGCCGTCTGCGGCGTGGATCTGGAGAGCCTCCGTCCCAAGCGCACCGACCTTCTGCGGCTGCTGCTCTCCCTCAGGCTGCTCGCGTGAGGCGGGACGCGGAAGGGGGCGCCCCTACTTCCCGGCGCGCACCAGCTCTTCGGCCATTTCACGTAGCTTGAACTTCTGCACCTTCATCGACGGCGTCATGGGGAAGTCGTCCACGAAGAACACGCGCTTGGGCACCTTGTAGCGCGCGATGCGCGGGATGGCGAAGGCGCGCACATCCTCTTCGGTCATGCCCTCGTGCCCGGGGCGCGTGCGGATGAACGCGCCCACGATCTCGCCGAGGCGCGCATCCGGGATGCCCACCACCTGCGCGTCCAGCACGCCGGGCATGGTGAGCAGGAAGTTCTCCACCTCAAGCGGGTAGACGTTCTCGCCGCCGCGGATGATCATGTCCTTGATGCGCCCGGTCACGCGGTAGTAGCCGTCCTCGTCCACCGTGCCAAGGTCGCCGGAGTGCAGGTAGCCGTCCGCATCGATGGCCTTGGCCGTTTCCTCGGGCATCTTGTAGTAGCCCTTCATCACGTTGTAGCCCTTGCAGCACAGCTCCCCCGGCTCGCCCGGACCGCAAATATGTCCGTCGGCCGGATCGATCACGCGCACGTCCACCGGCGGGTGTTTGCGGCCCACCGTCTCGCACTTGTGCTCGATGTCGTCGTCGGCGCTCGTCTGCGTGAACACGGGGCTTGTCTCGGTGAGGCCGTAGCAGATGGTGATCTCGCGCATGTGCATACGCTCCATGACCTCGCGCATGGTCTCGGGCGGGCAGGGGCTGCCGGCCATGATGCCCGTGCGAAGGCTCGTGAGGTCGAACGTGTCGAAGTCGGGATGGTTGAGTTCGGCGATGAACATGGTGGGCACGCCGTACACGGCCGTGGCGCGCTCCTTGTGGATGGCCTGCAGCACCAGCCCCGCGTCGAAGTCCTCCACGATGATCATGGTTGAGCGGTGCGTAAGGCACGCCATCACCCCCAGCACGCAGCCGAAGCAGTGAAAAAACGGCACGGGCAGCGTCACGCGGTCCTCTGCGCCCAAACGTTGGCCCTCGCCTATGTAGAAGCCGTTGTTTAAGATATTGCGGTGCGTGAGCATGACGCCTTTCGGAAAGCCCGTGGTGCCGGAGGTGTACTGCATCATGACCACGTCGTTGTTGTCGAAGCGCTCCTCGGCCTGTGCGAGCGCGCTTTCAGGCACGTGGCTGCCGAGCAGGATGAGCTCGGGCACGCTGTAGCAGCCGCGATGCTTCTCCGGCCCCATGTAGATGATGTGCTTGAGGAACGGGTAGCGCTCGGACTCAAGATGGCCGCGCGGCTGGGTGAGCGTCTCGGGCACGAGGTCGCGGATGATCTGCAGGTAGTCCACGTCGCGGTAGGCGTCGATGACGCAGAGCGCCTTCATGTCGGACTGCTTGAGCACATAGTCCAGCTCGTGGCTTTTGTAGATGGGGTTCACCGTGACCATGACCACGCCTATTTTGGCCGTGGCGTACATGAACGTGAGCCAGTCGGGGATGTTGCGCGCCCACACGCCCAGATGGTCGCCGGGCTCAAGGCCGATGGCGAGCAGTCCCCGGGCCAGGTTGTCGGTGCGCTCGTCGAAGTCGCGGTACGTCCAGCGCAGCATGCGGTCGGGGTACACCACAAACTCGTGGTCAGGGTCTACCGCCACCTGGTCGCGGAAGTAGCGCCCGATGGTCTTTTCCGAATGCAGCGGATAGTCGGAAGCGCCCGGGACGGGTTCAGACGAGGTTGCAACGTTCGCGGAAGCATGCATATCATTCATTGTTTGACCTGCACTTTCTCACAGGATGACGTAGTATGTCAGCGAGAGCGACCGTGGTGCCCAAGATTCGTGGGATCGCGGAAACGACGCGTACTGCGGTACGCGAGTTTCCGGGATCGCGCGAAGTTTGGGCACCACGGTCGCTCGCAGCGTCGAGCAGTTCCGCTGGTCGGCAGACCAGCGGAACTAAATAGGAGTATAGACGACGGCCAGAAACTTCGCCTTCTGGCCGTCGTGGGCGCGCACCTGGTGGGGCACGATGGAGTCGTAGTAGATGCTCTCGCCGGGATGCAGCACGTAGAGGTCCTTGCCGTACTCTATCTCGATGCAGCCCTCCATGCCGTAGAGCCACTCCTCGCCCTCGTGCCCCACCAGCTCGTGGTCGGCCTCGCCCGTGGGGTCCACCGTGATGACGAAGGGGTCCATGTGGCGCGAAGGGCGCCCGGCCGCCAGGCTGAAGTAGCTCAGATCGCCGCCCGAGGTGGTCTCCAGGCTGGCGGCGCGCTCCACCTCGGCCATCTGGTCGCGGTCGATGTAGGCGGGGCCCAGGTCTTCGTCGTCGTCCATGAGGGTGCCGAGGCGCACGCCCAGCGCGCGCGTGATCTTGATGAGCGGCGCGAGCGAGGCCGGCACCTCCCCCGCCTCAAGCCCTTCGATGAGCGAGAGGTCAAGCCCGCACCGGTCGGCCAGATCTTGGCTCGACAGGTGGTGCGCCTCGCGCAGCGTGGCGATCTTCTTCCCCAGACGGTTCTCTTCCATAGCGAAGCTCCCCTCGTCGAAGTCGGTCGTTTTCGCTATTCTACCTCATGGAAGGCCGCCTCCGCGCACGAAAGCGCCCCACGACGCGAAACGGTCGCAGGGCGCTTTCGGGGGAGCGCGGCAGGCCGCCCGAAGGCGGCCCGAGACGTTGGCGCTTTACGCGGCCGGCCCGTTCCTATTCATGGAACAACGCGTGCTTGAGCTCCTCCTCGTCCTTGAACGACAGGGACGTCTGCAGCACGTCGCCGCCGAACGGCTTGATGGCCTGGACGAACTTGTCGGTGGTCATGCCGTCCACCACCATGAACACAGCCGCGCTGTCGTCGGTGGAGAGCAGGTCGCGCACGCGGTCCTGGAAGTCGCGGTCAACGCCGTGCTTCATGACGGCGCCCGTGAGCGCGCCGATGCCCGCGCCAAGCGCCGCGCCGATGACCGGCACGAAGAACAAAAGGCCGAACAGCACGCCCCAGAACAGGCCCCACACCGCGCCCGTGCCCACCTTCGAGCCGGGCGTGACGACGTCGAACTTGCCGCCCGCGCGCCTGGCCACCACGGCGACCGACTGCAAACTGACGATGAGGTCCTGATCGAGGTCGAGGATCTTCTGGTAGGCGGATTTCGCTTCCGTCTCGCTCGGGTATCCGAGCACAAGGAGGGTACTCATGGAGAGCTCCTATCTTCGATGGCTTTTTCCGATACCCCACCTTAGCGCCCGCAGGCCGGGCGCGGGCGCAGGATGCGCATCCGCCGTCCGCCCGTTGCCGTCGCGTCAGCGCCCCGTGGGATGCGGGGCGCGAGCGCGAACGTTGGAGGCTGCGAAACCGGCCGCGCCCGCAAGTTAGCCGCATTCGCAGGTTGGCCGCCGTCCGGGCCGCTTTGCGCCGAGCCGCGACCGATGAGGGATGCGCGAAGCCGCGATCACGACGGGGTCTCGGCGCGGACGACGGCCGCATAGAACGAGCCGGCATCGGCGCCCTCGGCAGGCGAAGGCGGGCCGAAGCGGCACGTCGCGAAGCCGGCGCCCAAAACGAGCGCCTCGAACGACGCCCGGTCGAGCGCGCGGGCGAACTCGCCCGACGCCCCCGGCCCCGCAGGAGGGGCCGCGTTTGCACCTACCTCCGCAGGGCGCCGCGCGAACACGCCCTTATGGAAGAGAAACCCTCCCGGCACAAGGACGCGCGCGATCTCGCGCAGCGCCGAGCGCAAATCCCACGCCAGGTTGAGCACGCTGTTCACAACCACCACGTCGAAAGACGCGTCGGCCGCCCCCGCCGCACGCAGATCCTCGAAGCACCCGCGCGCGAAGGCCAGACGAGAGGCGCGTTCCGCAGACGCGTCCCTGTCGGCTGCGCGCGAGGCGGCCCGCGCGATGAACTCCGCCGACGGGTCCACGCCGAGCACGAAGCCCTCCGGCCCCACCGCATCGGCTATCTTGAACGCCCCTTTGCCGCCGCGGCAACCCAGGTCGAGCACCCGTTTCCCCAAAAGCCCCTCGGGAAGCGGCATATCGCAGCGCGCGCTGTGGCCCCCTTCCCGCGAAAGCGCCGCGTAGTGGGCCTCCATCGTCGCACGCGTTCGCCCGTCCATGAGCGCCCCTTCCCTTCTTCGGCTCGCCCCCTCAGTATAACGCGGCGCGCCCCGCTCTCAGGCGCGCCCTCCGAACTCGCTCACGATCTCGTCGAACAAGCGCAGCACGGCGGGGCCGCCCTCGCCCTCCCGGCGCACGATCCGCAGATCGAACAGATCCTCACCCTCGTCGAGCGGACGCGAGACGATGTCGTCCCCCAGCCGCGCGAACCCGGGGTAATGCACGCCGAACACAACGCTGTCCCTCAGCTCGGGAAGGATCAGCGACCCCTCCTCCACGTTGCGCATCGGCGCGTGGATGCCATGCCGTTCGCACGTGCGCCGCACGAAGTCGTGGTAGTCGGAGCGGTGCTCAAGGGGGTAGGAGGTGATGTGCCTGGCCTCGGCGGCAACGTCCCGGAACGTCAGCGGGCTTTTGCGCGCCAGGGGATGGTCTTTGCAGCAGGCGACGCCAAACGGGATGAAGGCCAGGTGCTCGGAGCGCAGCCCCTCCCTCCCATCCCCGTAGAAAAACGCCACGGCGAGGTCGGCCCGGCGCTCGGCGAGCATCCCCAGCCCGTCGCGCAACCCTATGTCGGTCAGCGACACCTCCGTCTTCGGCGAAACCATGCGGGCCCGCGCGGCGGTCAGAAGGGGAAGGACGCGCTCGTTGGTGAGGGGCCCCACCACCCTGACCGTCTCCACCGCCTCCTGCGAGCGCCGCATGCCCTCCTCGAGCGCCACCTCGTAGGCGCTCACCGTGCTGCGAAGTCCCTCGACGAACGCCCGTCCGCTTTCGGTCAGCTCCACCTTGGAGGTGCTGCGCTCGAAGATGCGGAAGCCCACCTCCCTCTCTGCGGCGGCAACGTGCTTGCTCAGCGCCGACTGGGTGATGAAAAGCCGGTTCGCCGCCTTGCTGAAGCTCAGCTGCTCGGCGAGCACGAGGATCTCCTCGCAGTGCGAAAGCTCCATGCACGGCACCCCCTCTGCGTCTCGGACGTGAAGCCCCGATTCCCCTTGCCGGTATCCCGCACCATCATACCGCCCGCCCGGCCCCTGGAGGAGCGATCCCTTATTCCGATTCCCCGCCGCCCATGCCCGTTTGGACTAAGCGCGAAAGCCCGCGCCCGGCCTGGCTTTATTCCGAGCCGGATTCAAGGAGCGGCCGGCCTTCAACACCGGTTGCGCGCCACAGCGCCTACCATGGCCGCGAAGGGTCGCCGGACGCAAGGCGCCCGGCAAGGCCGAAAGGACCGAAAGCAAGGAGGAACCATGGATTCTGCGAAGGAACAGGCGCGCCCCGGCATCACCCGCAGGGGTTTCCTGAAAGGCGGAACGCTGGCGGCGCTCGGGTTGGCGGCGTCCGGCCTGGCGGGCTGCAACGGCGAAGGGGCGGCCGCAGCCGCCAAGGGCAACCTGCCCGAGAGCTGGGACGCCGAGGCCGACGTGGTGGTCATCGGCATGGGAGGCGCGGGGCTGTCCGCGGCCATCGCCGCCAAGATGGCCGGCGCCGAGAGCGTCATGGTGCTGGAAGCGGCGCCGGAGGAGGAGTGCGGCGGCACCACGCGCGTGTCGGGCGACATGCTCATGATCCCCGACGACGTGGAGGGCGCCCTTGCGTACCAGACCACGCTCAACGGACCCTACGAGGTGGAACCCGAGTTCATGCAGGCATGGGCCGAGGGCGTCGTGGAGAACTACGCGTGGCTGACCGACGAACTGGGGTTCGAATTGGGCGACGCCACCGCCGGGCGCCCCGAGTTCCCCGGCACCGAGGGCGGCGAGTCCATCAAGACGTACTACGTCGACGGCATCTGCGGCATGTCGTCTCTGTGGATACCGCTCGTCGACAAGGCGGACGAGCTGGGCGTGAGCTTCGAATACAACGCCCGCGCCGTCGAGCTGGCGCACGAGTGGGAGACGAAGGAGGTGCGCGGGGTGCTCACGGAGGACGGCCGCGCGTTCAAGGCCCGCAGGGGCGTGGTCATGGCGTGCGGGGGCTTCGCGTCGAACCCCGACATGATGCAGAACTACATGGCCAGCATGGGCTGCCCCAACGCCTTCCCGCTCGGGTCGCCCTACAACGTGGGAGACGGCGTGAAGATGGCCCAGCGCATCGGAGCGGACCTCTGGCACATGAACAGCTACGCCGCAGCCAGCACCTGCGTGCGCGCGATCAGCCCCGACTCCCCCATCGGCTCCATTTTCTACGCGAAAGGCTACGACTACATCTACGTCAACAGCGAAGGAGAGCGTTTCATGTACGAGGAGACGCGCTCCGTCCAACGCCACGGCAAGCAGAAGGACAAGGGCGTGTGGCCCCTGCTGGACATCCCCAGCCCCTCGTACATGATCATGGGAGGCCAAAGCGGAAGCGTCGACATCCTGGGGGACATCACGTACATGTCCTGGCCGGTCATCATGGAGCTGGGCTGCCAAACCAACCAAGAGCTCATAGACGCCGGCATCATGTTCAAGGCCGACACCATCGAAGAGCTGGCCGGAAAGCTGGGATTCGAACCCGAGGTGCTGGCGGCCACGCTGAAGAAGTACAACGACTCGGTGGACAGCGGCGAGGAGGACGAGTTCGGCCGAGGAACCGCCGTGTACTCAAGCTACCTGTTCAACGCCGCCAAGGGCACCGACGACATCTCCGGCGACGAGCACGGCGGCGAGTCGCTTGCCATCGAGCCGTTCGAGCGCGTGAGGATAGAGGGCCCGTTCTACGGCGTGGAGATAGCCCTCGGCATGCTCAACAGCCAAGGCGGGGCCAAGCGCAACGGCCAAAGCCAGGTGCTCGACCTTGACGGCAACCCCATCCCCCGCCTGTACTCGGCAGGCGAGTTCGGCTCCATCTACGCCTACATGTACAACGGAGGCGGCAACGTGAGCGAGGCGGTGTCCACCGGCCGCGTGGCGGGCCAAGGCGCGGCCGCCCTCGACCCGTGGGACGCCGAGTAGCGACCATTCCAACGGGCGCCCGCGCGGCGCCCCCTCCCACGGCGCGGGCGGCCCCTCCCTCCCCGCCCGCGCCTCCGTTCACAGCGAAGAAAGGTTCGCCCCATGACGAAAGACAACGGACCGGCCTGGCGCAAGCTCGCCTTGGCCGTCATCGGATGCTGCCTGGCGGCGGGACTGGACGCAGGCGCGGCCACAGGCGACGCAGAGCCGTCGGAGGACGGCGGACCGGACGCGGACGCCTCCTCTTTCTCCTGGTCGGCTGAGAGCGACTGCGGCGCCTGCCACGAAAACGACGTCGCGTCGTTCGAGGACCCGGCATGCGCGGCATCCTCGCATGCCGATCTGGAGAGCCAGTGCCTGACGTGCCACAACGACGAACCCGGCCTCCAAGAGGCCCACGAGGGCGTGAGCTTCGACTCCGAGAAGCGCCGCGCCACGCTCAAAAAGACAGAGGTGCCCGAAGACACCTGCCTCGGCTGTCACGACATCGACGAGCTGAAGGCCGCCACCGCGGACAGCGCCGTGCTCACCGACGACGAGGGCACCGTGGTCAACCCGCACGACGTGCCCGCAAACGCCGACCACGAGGGCGCGGGCATCTCCTGCTCGTCATGCCACAAGGTGCACACGGCGGAAGGAGCCGCTCAGACCGCGCCGACCGTCTGCAAAAACTGCCACCATCACGGTGTCTACGAGTGCGGCACCTGCCACACATGAGCGGCGTTCGCGGCCAACGCCGGGGGCGACGGCGCCCTCGTCCCCTTGGCAGGGACGGGGGCGCGCTCTGCAATATCAAAGGAGGGTCAAGAGGGAGAATCGGCGGCCGGCCAAGCGCCGAAAAAGCGCTGCCGGCGCCCGCCCGCGAAGAAGGCCGAGGCGCCGATCGTCCGACAACCGCCAAAGCAAGAAAGGGCTTGGGACCCTCGCAGGTCCCAAGCCCCCAACGGCGCGTCGTTGCCGCGCGCCCCGCACCTGCGCGTCAGGCTACTTCGCCGGATAGAAGCCGCTCGGCTCCTCGCTCAGGTTGATCATGATGTTCTTGGTCTGGCAGTAGTGCTCCAGCATGATCTTGTGCGTCTCGCGGCCGATGCCGGACTCCTTGTAACCGCCGAACGGCGCGCCGGAGGGAATCTGGTTGTAGGTGTTCACCCACATGCGCCCGGTGCGGATGCCCTGCGCCACGCGGAACGCGCGGTTGATGTCGCGGGTCCACACCGCGCCGCCCAGGCCGTAGACCGAGTCGTTGGCCATGTCGATGACCTCCTGCTCGTCCTTGAACTTGATAACCACGGCCACCGGCCCGAAGATCTCCTCCTGCGCCACGCGGCAGGAGTTGCCCGGCACCTCGATGAGGGTCGGCTTCAAAAACGCGCCCTTGGCGCACTCGCCCTCGATGTAGCGCTCGCCGCCGCACAGCACGCGCCCGCCTTCCTGCTTGGCAATCTCGACGTACTCGAGGATCTTCTCGGCTTGGCGCTCATCGATCTGGCTGCCCATCTGGGTGTCGTCCTCCCAGGGCATGCCCACCTTCACCTTGCCGAACGCCTCGCACGCGTCCGCCACGAACTTGTCGTAGACATCCTCGTGCACGAAGATGCGGCTGCCGGCGCAGCACACCTGACCCTGGTTGAACAGGATGCCCAGCTGCACGCCGTCCATGACCATGTCCCACTTGGCGTCGGGGAAGATGATGTTGGCGGACTTGCCGCCCAACTCCAGCGTGGCCGGGATGAGCCGCTCGGCCGCCGCGCGCGCCACGTCGCGCCCGACCTCGGTGGAGCCGGTGAAGGCCAGCTTGGAGATGCGCGGGTTGTCCAGGATGTACTGGCCGGACTTGCTGCCCCGGCCCGTCACCACGTTGAACACGCCCGCCGGGATGATGTCCTGGGTGAGCCGCGCCAGCTCCAGCACCGTGAGCGAGGTGGTGGAGGAGGGCTTGAACACCGTGCAGTCGCCGGCGGCCAAAACCGGTGCCAGCTTCCACGCGGCCATGAGGAACGGGAAGTTCCACGGAACGATCTGCCCCACCACGCCGATGGGCTCGTGCAGCACAAGCGACATCATGTTGCCGGGGAGCATGTCGGCCTCTCCGGTGTCGGCCAGAAGCACGCCGGCGAAGTAGCGGAAGTGGTCCACCGAGTACGCCACGTCGATGGCGCGCGTCTCGCGGATGGGCTTG
>NZ_CBDTNW010000140.1:0-2546 GCF_965361815.1 Rubneribacter sp. | reverse complement strand
TCGGCGAGAAGCAGGCGAGCCCCCACGCGCCGCTCGATAAGGCCCGTATCCCCCTTAAGCACGAATGACTCGGCCGGCAGGATAGCGCGACCGCGGCCGCGCTTTCTCTTCATCGGCAGCGACCTCATGGAGGCGACGGCCGAGCGAAGCACCCGCTCCGCCGACCGTCGCCGCTTCGAAGACGGCGCTGGGCCCGCATGCACCGGAAACGCATGCTCGTCCATGACGATGCGCACGAGCGTCTCCTCGTCGCAGCAGCAGAACAGCTCTTGCAAGGTGGGCAGCCTCCGGAGCGCCTTCCCCTCCGCCGCGCCCTTTTGCTCAGAACGCGACATGGCCGACCTCCTTCGCAAGGGCAGCGGCCTGCGAACACGACATGAGGGCCGCGCAACGGACGGGAAGCCCCTCGCGGCCGGATCCGGCATAACGTTCACCGTCCTCGATCAGCGCGGCGAGCGCGGCCGCATCAAACGGGTCGAGTTGGCAGAGCGGAACGGCCTCGATGAGGACGACGGCACCGGGATGGACGCATTGCGGCTTTCGGCAGAATTCAGACATGGCAAGCTCCTCGCTGACAATGATCCCTTGGCTCAAGAAGATCGCAAGGATCTTGCAAGCGTGGTACGGGCGGCATGGGATAGAGCCGCCATCTATGGACTGCCCACCGGATACGGCGCCGAGGCAGCGCTTGCACTGGCTCTTTCTTACGCGTACATTGTATCACACTAAGCGAACGTTTGTTTGAGATTTTGAGAAAATGGGGGAGAAATCTCCTCGGACGGGAACCTGCGCAGCCCAGCCCCGCAGGCGAAGCGGCGGCGTCTACTCGTACAGCCCCAGCATGTCGATCAGCTCGTCGCGGGAGTGCACGTCAAGCTTGCGGTAGATGTGCCGGATGTGGGTTTTGGCCGTGCCGTTCGCTATGAACAGCTCGCGTTCGATGGAGCCTATCGTCTTGTGCTGCGCGAGCAACAGCAGCACCTCCTCCTCCCGCGGCGAAAGGCCGTGGCGCTTCGCAAGATCGCTGCAGCGGCTGGCAAGCTCCTGGCGCTTCACCACCGCCGTGTCCGCGACGGCGCCCTCCCCTCCCAGAAACGCCACGCCCCAACGGCTGGACAGCTCGCGTTCCGAGAACAGGATCATGGTGGCCGCCACCACTCCGACAACGACAAGCCCGCTCACCACGGCATCGGCTCCCGCCAGTCCGAACTCGGGCGAACCGAGCAACGATTCGACCTGCCGGCCAAGCACCGTGAACAGCGCCCGCACGGCGCGCTCGATGCCGAACAGCCACACCGCCGACATGCCGTAGCGGTAGCACAGGTTCGCCATGACGAGCATGACAAGGATGGAAAACGCCGTGTAGGAGGCGCTCGTGCAGAAGTCCGATGCCGCCTGGGTGAGCACCCCCACGTTCGGCAGGATGAGGAACGCCGCCACCATGAGCGGCAAGGCTATGCGGTAGATGACGGCGAAGTCGAACTTGCCGCCGCGCGCGATGACGCCGAAGAACACCACCGCCGCCACCGCGAGCGTGCCGAACGCCGAATGCGGACCGAACGTCGATTGGTACATCGACGACTCCTTAAGCCCGTAAGCGAACGCGTACACGGCCATGAGCAGGACGATCTTCCACGGAAAGGAGAACTTGGTGGGATGGGCGGCGGGCAGCTCGTCGGGCGGCAGCGCGCGGAAGCCGGCCGCCACCGAGGCGAGCGAGACAACGGGCAGCACCGCCGTCGCAATGCCGAGCCACTCCACCGAAAGCCCCCGGCACACGTAGATGACGAGGGCCGCCACAATCATGGACGCCGAATAGTAAAGCGCCACGCGAAACGGATTGAGGCACCCGTAAAGCTCCGACCACAAAAGGATGACGACCGCGATGCCCGCGCCGCCTAGCGCAACCGCCGCCACGGCCAGCGAGGAGGCCCAAGCCGGCACCGCGATGGACGCGAACATGCAGCAGGTGGACGCCACGAGCGCGATGCCCGAGCCCGCGTAGAGCGGCGTGCGCGAGAAGTAGGGGCCGGTGCGCTTCGCAAGAACCGCGCAAAGGAGCATCGTCGCTATCATCACGAGGTCGAACGCGTCATGCCCGGCAACGTCCGCCGCGGGAAACGACACGAACGAGCCCACGAACGCGATCTCGATCCACGCGCGATACGCGCCAAGGCCAAGGAACGCGATGGGGATGGTCGGCATCCAGGGAAAGAGCGGGCCGGGAGGCTTCGGACGCTCGTCGTCCCCCTTTTCAACCGGGGACTCGGCAACGGAGGACGGCTCCTCGTCGTCGACGATATGCGCTGGCGTCTCCCTCATGCGAAACAACCCCTCCTCGATCGTTCCAGCCTGTTTCATTGTACCCGAACCAAAGGGCGGCGCAAGGCCGCCTCCCCGTGCGCCGTCGGGGGGATATGAACCATTTTGCCTGATGATTGATAGGGTTATAAGAGAGGGTGATGCAAATCATCCCCGTTTCGGCAGCTGCGGGCGAAAGACAGGGAGGCTTGAGGGCGCTATGGTGCGACCCGAGGGAAAGACCC
>NZ_CBDTNW010000139.1:0-3325 GCF_965361815.1 Rubneribacter sp. | reverse complement strand
AAGGTCTTTTTCATTCATAACCTGCTGCCAAGCTTCGAATGTCCAGCTTGCTATTGCAGTGTCCAGACTGCGATTGCAATCAACCTTAGATTTTCAATCAACCTCCGATGTGGAAGGCTCCCTCTTTTTGCCTTATGCCTCTGGAGAAGATGCCGAGTTAGAATAAAATATCCCCCGAAGTTTGCTTGCATACGCAGAGGCACGGGGGATTTCGATATCCAATCTACCATCGGCACCACCAGAAGGCAAGTTCTTTTCAACGAAACGACGCAATCATGAATCCAAACGGCCAAGAGGGACAGAAACGGTCCTACAAGATCATCACCATTGACGTCGCCCGCAAAGGAGCCCGCCAATACGTCATAAAATCAGTCGAAGACGGCATTTCATCGGGCCTCTCCACTTTCAAGGTTAGAACGCAAAAAGCAAATCCTCCCGCCTATCCGAGCATGTGCGTCCCTTTGGCGGGCGCACTTGACCAGTTTGCACGCGAAAGGGGTTGCACGTTTCTCCCGACGGAAAGCGTGAAAAGCAGCACCTATCTTTTCAAAACATCCTTCCTCAACCCTAAAACCTACAACAACGAGTTGAGCCACTGCGATTTCCTCGACAAAGTTTGGCGGTTCTCGTCGGAGGACGAGTTCGAGATCGTAAGCGGCATCGTGCGTTCAATCCGAGGCAGAATGAAGTTGGCGCCCGGCGTGATAGAGAGCATCGAACTCTGCCTTCACGAGATTATGGACAACGTCCTCAACCACTCCCTTCCCGAAAGCGCAGGCAACGAAACCCCAATCGGCTACGTCATGGCGCAGTGCCATCAGGAGAACAAGACGATCGCAATAGCGGTTCATGACAACGGGCAGGGCATACTGAACTCGTTCAACAACTCCTCCTACCATCCCGAAACCGCAAAACAAGCCATCGAATTGGCCCTGACGAAAAACGTGACCAACGGACGTGGAGCCGGAAGAGGCATGTGGATGTTGTCGAGCATCGTGTCCTCAAGCAGAGGAATGATCGAGATTTCCTCGGAAAGCGCCCGTTATCGCCTGGCGCACAATGACGAGGGGGCCGAAGCGAAGCCTGTATTCTCGAAAATCGGTTCAGAAATCAAAGGGACGACGACGGTCGATTTCAGATTACGCGCCGATCGGCCCATCGATATAGGAAATGCCCTTGACGGCCACATCCCCGTCGACCTCTGGCTCGAGGACCATGAGATCGACGATCAGTCGATTAGATTTAGCGTGCGCGAGGAGTCTCGTGGAACAGGCACGAGGCACGCCGCAAAGCAATTTCGCAATATTGTTTTCAACGCCATAGCTCAAAAGGGCCATCGCGCCATTCTCGACTTTGAAGGGACCGGCATCATCAGCTCCTCATACGCAGACGAGCTGCTCGGGAAGCTCATCGACGATTTCGGCCTCGTAAGGTTCATGGAAAGGTTTCAGCTCCGCAACGTGTCGGACACGAACGCGCTCATCATCGATGAGGCGCTCGGCACTCGCGTGAGGGCCACGCCCACCGAGCCATTGGCCTTGCTCCGGTAAAACGACCAGACGAGTCTCTTTCTTGAAACGAGAAAACCGCTCGCAACGTTCCGCGCACGCTTGGAACACGCGAAACAGCCCCTGCGCACTACCCTGTCGAGCGCATGACCAGGCGTTTCACATCCTCGCGGTATTCGGGGCGCACAAGATAGTAGGCGTAGGCTTCCAGCACGGTTGGGAAGGGCACGCCGCGGCCGACGATTTTGAAGTTCTCGATGCCGTGAGCATCGCGCAGTGCGCGCACCTCCTGGTCAGTGAAAATGACCGGGTGGCCCGGCGCATGGTCGAAGAAAGCGGGGCGCTTCGCAACGCACTCGAAGGGGCGCAGGGCGCCCGCGCGCTGGTCCTCGCTGTTGTGCAGGTAGTGCTCCTGACGATGCGGGCAGCCGCGCTGGCAGAACTCGTTCACCATGACCTCCGCCTTGCCGCAATCCTCGATAGCCGCAAGAAACGCCGAGTCCTTGTGGCGGTTGTAGTCGAGCACCACGTAGTCGTAGCGCTTCGTCATGCGGTTCACCTCGGCCGCATCGGCCAAAGGGCGCGTGGTGGACAGCACACAGCGCAAGCCGTAGCGCTCGCGCACGTAGTCGGCCACGAAGTCGGCGTACACGATGGCCTCGCCGCCATGGCGAGCAGCGGCGGCAAGCATCTCGTTCAGGTAGCCGTCATGCAGATCGTCTTCGGTGGCCAGCATGTTCGTCAGCGTGAGACGCGGTTTCACACCGTGGGCGGCCAGCAGCGAAAACGTCTCCTCCATCTGCGCTGGCGACGTGCGTTCACGCAGGTAGGCACGCCCGCCGTTGAGAACGCAGCCCGGAAAGCTGCCGTACACGCTGCCGATGCGCACGCCGTCTTGAAACAGCGCCGGCCGCCGCTCCAGCAGCTGCACGAAGAACAGGTTGAGGCCGAGCAGCACCGTGAAGTCCGGCAGCGTGTACGTCATCATGGGAACCCCTCCTAGAACATGCACATTTCAAGGTCCTCGCCGAGCACCGAATGCACCTTGTTGTACATCGATTCCGGCTTGTTCGGCGTCCACGTGGGGCGCTTCATGGAAAAGCGCACGGCCTCCTTGCCCATGAACTGCCTGATGGGAACCCGTCCGCTCACCGTGATGGCCTGCTTCGGGCAGATGCGCTCGCACAGGCGGCACTGCACGCACGCGCTCGGGCGATGCACGATGCCGAACACGCCGTCCTCGTCGATCTTCTTGATGGCGCCCGTCGGGCAGAACACCGCGCACATACGGCACGAACTGCACCTCTCGGCGTCGATGGACACGGCGCCGATCACGCGCGTCTCCACCTCGTCGGCCACCGGACGGCCATCGCCCACATGCCGCAGGTAATTGTACAGCCGCACGCGGCGCGTGGGGACGAAGTGCGACAACGTGCCGTCGGGACCGACCTTGCGGTACGCCGCGCGAACGGGTTCGGGAACGGGGTCGACCGCGCCCAAGCCCTCGGTCACCGCCGCTTCCACCGCACGGGCCGACGCGTCCTTGGCCGACTTGAGGAACTCCCGCCGCCCCATGCCGTCGTCGGCATCCCGCACCTCGCAGGAGCGTTTCCGCCCCCGCCCTCGCGCCGAAGCGCCCGAGCGCAACGCCAACACCCGACCGGAAACGCACTCCGTCACGTCGATGGACAGGGACGACCCGAACGCCGCAAGCAGGTTCTTCGCACTCGCCGCCACCTCGCGCGCAAGCGCGCCGCCGGGCGCATGCGGGCACGTCTCGCACGAGCCGCACGCCAGCGTCGCGTCGAACGCGCGAT
>NZ_CBDTNW010000138.1:0-9768 GCF_965361815.1 Rubneribacter sp. | reverse complement strand
GTCGTGGGGCCTCTACATCACCATGTTCATGTTCTTCGTGGGGCTTTCGGCGGGCGGCCTCATCGTGGCTTCGTCGGCCAGCGTGTTCCACATCGACAAGTACAAGCAGGTGGCGCTGCCGGCGGTCATCCTGTCCACGGTGTGCATCTGCTGCGCGGGCATGTTCGTGCTCATTGACCTGGGCGGCATCCAACGCGTGTGGCGCATCCTGACCGGGGCGAACTTCACCAGCCCGCTGGTGTGGGACATGTGCGTGATCACCATCTACCTGGTCATCAACGTGGTGTACCTGGCGTTCATGTATAAGGATGGCACCAACTCGCGCCGCATCTCCATCGTGTCGCGCTTCGCGCTGCCGGTGGCCATCCTCGTGCACAGCGTGACGGCGTGGATCTTCGGCCTGGAGATTGCCAAGGAGGGTTGGAACTCGGCCATCATGGCGCCCATCTTCGTGGCCAGCGCCATGGATTCGGGCTTGGGGCTTTTGCTGGTGTGCCTCATCGGTTTGGACAAGGCCAAGATCATCGAGTTCCCGCGCGCGCTTATGAAGTCGCTGGCCGGGCTGTTTGCCACCTGCATAGCCGTGGACGCGTTCTTCATCTTCTGCGAGCTTCTGACCATGGGCTACAATGGTGGCTCGGGTGCGCAGACGCTCTCTATCATGCTGACGGGTCAAACCGCGCCGTTTTTCTGGTTCGAGGCGGTGTTCGGTTTGGTGGTGCCGTTCTGCCTGATGGTGTTTCAGAAGGCGCGCGAACGCGCCGGGCTGGTGGCGCTGTCGGGCGTGCTGGTGATCTTGGGCGTGCTGTGCAAGCGCGTGTGGCTGTTGTTCACGTCGTTCGCCGAGTTCAACGTGGCGGGCGCGCCGGGTGTTTCGCTTGGCACGCAGGCGGCGCAGCAGGGCGGTGTTGACATGTGGGCGCTTGGTGGCGTATACCTGCCTACGGCCTACGAGATGGCGATAGTGCTGGGCGTGATGTGCTTGGGTGCGCTGGCGTTCCTGGTGCTGGTTGATCGGCTGGTCGGCACCAAGGTGGCCGCGGCGGCGTAGGCAATGGAGCGGCGGGGCGCAGCGAGCAGTGGGGTGCTGCAAGCAAAAGCGGCTGCGTCCCGCCGCGATGCGATGTGCGAGAGGGTGACCACGATGGACAAGGCAGCGCGCGAGGAGTTGGCGCAAGCGTATGCGTTTTTAGGAAACTCCCTGTTGAAGCCCATGACGCAGACGGCAACCGTGGGTATTGACCCTGCGTTTTGGGAAGCGTTTCCCACGTTCGACGACGAAGGAATAGCGTGTGCCGTGCAGGCGTGCGCCGAGTTCGCGCGCACCTGCGCACCGGACGATCCGACGGCGGTGGCTGTGGAGCACACCCGCCTTTTTGTGGGGCCGCCCTCTCCCGCGGCACCCCCGTGGGAAACCTTCTACCGTGCTGAAAACGTAACCGTAGGCTTTGGCCAGGCAACGTTTGAGATGCGCGAAGTGCTGCGCACCCTTGGCTTAGAGGTGCGCAACGAAAACAACCAGTACGAGGACCATATCGGTATCGAGCTTCTGTGCCTGTCCGAAATCTGCCGCCGGCGGGGGGAAGGCGCGGAAGGTACCGGTAGCGCGGAAGGTACCAACGACACGGGCGCGGCAACCCCTCCCTCCGAGGCCCGCTTCCTTGACGAGCATCTTCTCAACTGGTTGCCAGCTTTCCGCACGACCGTAGCGAAAACCGCCCCGGGCGGTTATCACGACCACCTGCTTGCCGTAGCGGAAGCCCTCACTTCTTGGCACCGCCGGGAACTGGAGGGCTAACCGCCCATGTAACCCTGGGCGGCTCGTGTTTCATCGTGTATATTTGCAGGTTGCTGAAATGTTTTACCTCCGTGCATATCTCACCGAGCGGCCTGATCCGGTTTTGAAAATGGCGTTTTTTTCGAGCAAGTCATTGAGTACTCGTATTGCTTTATCTTTGGACATACCTGTTGCTTCGGATATTTCGGCACGGGAAAAGGAGGTTCCCTTCGTCAAGGCATTCAACATGAGTCTTTCGTTGTCTGAAAAGATATTCTCTTCATCAATAGGTAAAGTTACAGTAATCGACGACGGCGTAATAGCAAACGTCGGCGATGCAATCATGGCCGCATACGCTTCCAGAATACGCGGAATACCTGTACCGAATCGCTCGATATAACCCAGGCGGTAGAAAACGTTTGCCAGTACGGGGTTCCTAGCAATAGAGGGACCGCCCGCCCTATAAGCCTCCTCGCTCAGATCCTCCGGGAGGCTTCCAGGAGAGCTTACCTCAATGCGGCTTTCAAACATACTGATTTTGATGCTAGCTGGTACATCCCATCGACGATGCACGAGTGCGTTCGCAACCGCTTCTCGAAATGCCTCTCGGGGGATGAGACATTTCGAAATTCGCTTCGCACCTTCTATAACTTCGTAGGAATAATACTCGTCAAAGGCGGCCATTGCTTCGCTCATCTGAGTTAAGAGAGAAGATTTCTCTATGGTGCGCCGAGAGAGAATGATGTTGATGGAAGGTCCAAAACGGGCAATATCTATACCGGGGAAGTGGTTTTCGTCCGCCAAGAGAGCGGCGGCGTTGTTGAATAGTCCGCTTGAATTCGCTAATTCAAGCGAGATAAGGGCGTTTTTGTCGAGCGCGTCCAAGCCTATTTTTCGTCGGAGTTCGCGTTCGAGGATCTTAAACGAAAGGTCCTGATCGTTTGACATAACGGCATCGAAGGTGGTGTTCGTGCCAAGAAGCACCAAGCGCCTGAGTTCAAGAGGGCCTACTTCGACTGTGGAGGAATCGGCTCTGCGATACGCCTTGCCTTTATACAGATAGGGTTTTTCCGGTCCCTCCTGCACAGTAAGAGTGATTACTCTTGTGTCGCCATCGACGTTCAAAGAGAAAAGAGGAACGGGGTTCAAAGAATCGTTAATCTCGTTTTCGATCCTTAAACAGGCTGCTGCTGGATCAGCTATGCCGAGGACTGCTCCGTCATCAGCTACGCCGAATAGCACTTCGCCTGTTCCGTAGTTCGCGAAAGCGCTTACCGTTTTAAGGTAGGTTCTCGAAACTTCGCGCTTGTATTCGAGGTTGGTTGTCTCTCTCATCTGAGCCACTCTTTCGTTGTGTTGTTGCAACGATTATACAACGAAAACTTTTTTCGACGCATTCATTTTGCAACGAAAACTACTTTCGTTGCAAAAGTGGTGCAACGAAAGGACGTTTATGGTTCGGTGCTCCGAATGCGCTGCGCGCTCACTCCCTCTCACTCCGAATCTCCGCGCGAACGCTCCGGATGCGGGATGCTTCTAGTATTATGAACACGGCGCGCTGCATGCGCCCGCTGTGCGGACGACTTGGAGAAAGGGACGGCCATGGAGCAGTACAAGCAGGAGTTCATCGAGTTCATGGTGGAAAGCCAGGTGCTCAAATTCGGCGACTTCACGCTGAAAAGCGGCCGCAAGTCCCCCTTCTTCATGAACGCGGGCGCCTACGTGACGGGCGATCAGCTGCATCGTTTGGGCCTGTATTACGCGCGCGCCATCCATGACAACTTCGGATTGGACTTCGACGTGGTGTTCGGTCCGGCGTACAAGGGCATCCCGCTGTCGGTGGTCACGGCCATAGGACTCCACGAACTGTACGGCAAGGAGGCGCGTTACTGCTCCAACCGCAAGGAGGTCAAAGACCACGGCGCGGACGCGGGCAACCTGCTGGGAAGCGATCTGCGCGACGGCGACCGCGTGATCATGGTGGAGGACGTGACCACGTCCGGCAAGTCCATCGACGAGACGTACCCCGTCCTGAAAGGCGCGGCCGACGTGGACGTGAAGGGCCTGATCGTGTCGCTCAACCGCATGGAGGTGGGCAAGGGCGGCGTGGTGACGGCGCAGCAGGAGGTGCAGGAGAAGTACGGTTTTCCGGTGGCGTCCATCGTGTCCATGGCCGAGGTGACCGAGTACCTGCATAACCGCGAGGTGCAGGGCCGCGTGGTCATTGATGACGAAACGAAAGCCGCCATCGACCAGTACTACGCCCAGTACGGCGCAAAGTAGGCGACGGGCATGGAACGCGGGCGCATCGGTATCATCTTCGATTGCGATGGGACGCTGCTCGACTCGATGACGGTGTGGCGCGAGCTGGAGTCCGAGCTGGCGCGCCGTGCGGGCGTGGAGCTTTCCAAGGAGGATGTGGACACCCTGACCACGTTGACCATTCCCGAGTGCGCGGCGTTTTTCCATGGACGCTTCGGATTGGGGGCCTCGGACGCGGACGTGGCGGGCATGATCGACGCGTTCATGATGGAGTTCTACGCCGAGCGTGCCGAGGAGCGCCCCGGCGCGCTCGCGTTTGTGGAACAGCTGGCCGAGCGCGGCGTGCGTATGAGCGTGGCCTCGTCCAGCCCGAAGGCGTATTTGGAAGCCGGCCTGGCCCGATGCGGATTTGCGCGGCATCTTGACGCCATCGTGTCGGTGGACGAGGCGGGGGCGTCCAAGCGCGAGCCTGCCGTGTGGGATCTGGCCCGCACGATCATGGGAACGCCGCGCGCGACCACGTGGGGCATGGAAGACTCGGTGTACGCCGTGCGCACGCTGCGCGCGGCGGGGTACCGCACCCTCGGCATCTACGACTGCGACGTGTCGGGCACCCATGAGGAGCTGCGCGAAGCGTGCGACCACGTCGTCTGCACCTTTGCCGAGCTGGACGCAGATGAGTTCCTCACCTGGAACGAACCGCCGGTTTGATGGGGCGGCTGTTGGCAGGCCTTGGGCGTGGCGCCCTGTAGCTTCCTGCGGCCGCATCAAGCGAGCAGGCGATCTAGACGAGGTGCGTACGGTGACGGTTCGCGGCGTTCCCGTCGCGAAGGTCGCTTTTCGTTGCGAATACCTGAGCATCGAGAAAAATTCGCTTCGAGCGGTGAGATATTGCCGCAGCAAAGGCGGCGTGATGATCGCTTCTGAGATTCGCTGCGGCCTTGCGGCTTGCACGGGTTTGCGTCCTTGCGCGGGCCGCAGTCTTGACTCTCCGCACGATTCGTTCTGTCGACGGCGAAAGCGCTGGTCATGCGTTCGGTCCGTATCGGGTCTGCCGATTGCGTTCTTGCGTCGTTGCTTCGGCCGTGCTGGCTAAACCGAGGCATGCGCGCTTGCTTGTGCTTGCTCGTGCGCGGCCTTACGGTAAGGAATTCAAGAATTTCCTTACCGTTGCGTTTTCCAAAGCCGACCCTAGCGCCGCTGAGGCGCTCTTGCGTTCGGAAACGGTAGACGATATCGTCAACTTTGCGAATCCGTTACCGTAAGGAGGACTGTCGGCCGAAACCGAAGCCGAAACCGAAGCCAAGCCGGAGTCGGCTGCCGAATCCGAAGCCGGTTGCCGGAGTTGGAGTCGATTGCCGGGGTGGGTTGCCGAAGCCGAAGCCAAAGCCAAAGCCGGCTGCCGAAGTCAAAGCCGGACGAGGATCGGCCTCCGGGCATCGCCGGGGCCTCGAGTCCGGCCGTTCCCTCCGCTGACAGGTTGCGGGGAATGGGGTAGCATGGACGCAATCGATCGCCGATTCGGAAGGAGAGCGACCAACATGGCGAAACTTGAGGCGGGAATGACGCGCGATGGGGCGTTCGCGCTGTTGAAAGAGCACAACAAAGATCCGTTCCACATCGAGCATGGCGAGACGGTGGAACAGACCATGCGCTACTTCGCGCGCGAGTTCGACCCGGAGAACGAGGAGTTCTGGGGTATCGTCGGGCTGCTGCACGACCTCGACTGGGAAGAGCACGACGACGAACCCGAGAAGCACACGCTGTACGCCACGCCGCTCATCGAAGCCGCCGGCGGCACGCCCGAGCTTGTCCGCGCCATCCAGAGCCACACGTCGGATTTCAACACCGATCTGCCCAAACCGGAGCTTCAGATGGAGAAGGTCCTGTTCGCCACCGAGGAGCTTACGGGCCTCATCGGCGCGGCCGTGGTCATGCGACCCAGCAAGAGCGTCATGGACTTCGAAGTGAAGTCACTCAAGAAGAAGTTCAAAGACAAGCGTTTCGCCGCCGGCGTCAACCGCGACGTCATCAGGAGCGGCGCCGAGATGCTCGGCTGGGAGCTTGACGAGCTGTTCGCCCGCACCATCGAGGCCATGCGGTCCTTCGCTCCCGACAAGGACACGTTTCAAGCGGAAGCGTCGGCCGAGTAGGGGAGGCGCTCCTCTCCTCGGCTGGTGACGCGCAGGCGCGGGCGATGCCGCGCCTGAAGCGCGCCCCAGATCGCGTGGCACGGAAGGCGGGCAATCGTCCCCCGCGCCGTGCCGCATGCCACGTGCCACGCCCGCCCCGTCGCGCCACGCCCCGCGCCACGCCCGCCCCGTCACGCCGGAAGGCCCCGCCGCAGCTTGCGCGCGGCGGGGCCTTCGCCCAAGGGGAGGGAAAGCGGCGCTCAAGGGCGCGCCGGTCGAATCAGCTTTCCGCAGCGCAGTTCTTGCCGGCGAAATAGCCGTGGCATGCCGCGTACGCATTGCACAGGCCGGGAATCACGTTCTGATATCCGCTTCCCATGCGCCAGCCCACGCAGTTGCCGGCGGCGTACAGTCCCGGTATGACGTTCCATTCGCCGTCTACCACCTGCAGCTTGTTGTTCACCTTAACGCCGCTGCTCATTCCATAGAAATGGTAGTTTTCCTTGAACGCCTTGTAAGGGGGCACGTTCACCGGATTGAGATGCCAGGGCGCCTTGCCGAAGTCATCGTCTCGGCCCTGCTCGCACAGTTGGTTGTAGCGTTCGACCGTCTCCGCCAGCACGATGGGGTCGATGTCTATCTTCTCAGCCAGCTCTTCGATGGTGTCCGCCTCGTAGTGCTCCGAATTTGCGGCTATGGCGTCCATCGTCTCGCGGTTCATGCCCGGTATGGGCAGAAGCGGCGGCATGTCGAAGTCGTCCGATCCGAGGATTTGCCACACGTAGTTGCTGTGGTCGGGCTGCTCCATGATGTGGAAGCTGGTGGAAAGCGACGATATGCACTCGTTCATGAAGCGCCTGCCCTGCGTGTTGACGGCAAGCGGCGCCGCGAACGAGTAGCTGTCCACCGACCATGCCTGGTAAGAGGGGTCGATCTCCTCCATGATGGCCCCCGCCCAGCACATCATTCGGTGCCCGATGCCGTCGTCCATGACCTCGTCGGTGGTCACAGGGGCAGTGGCGGACGCCTTTGCGTTGTAGGCGTTGTAGCGCTTCACGAACTCGGCCATCGAGGGGTAGCAGAAGTGATCGACCATCGCCGCGTTGCCGCCGTACGATCCGGCGCACATGATGACGCCCTTCGCGGCCTGGTAGTGCACGTAGTTGCCGTCTTCGTCGGTGGCGATAAGGCCGGTTACCCTGCCGTCCTCATCCTGGACGAGCTTTCGCGCGCACGTGTTGAACGAGATGGTCCCTCCGTGCTCGGTGATCCAGTCGTGGAACGTGTAGACGAACCGCTCCAGGCTGTCGTTGCCCTCGGGGTCGAAATCCACGTGGAACTGCGACTCGTACTGGTCGAGGTCACGCTCGTCGAGCGGCTCTCCCAAGCTGATCGTGCCGGGCAGGCCGGCAGGCTGCAGGACGTTCTCCTCCAGCTCGTCCAAGATCTCCCCGCTGTGGTACGCCCACAGGGCCACCAGGCTTGTATCCACGCGCAGGTTGCCCTCGTTCACCACCTTGTGCATCATCACCTGGGCATCGTGGAGGGGCTGGCCTCCTTCCTGCTGATAACGCGAGTCGAAGAACCCTATGCCGCTGCCGCTGATGTGCGGTGCTCCGTTGCGCTCGATCATGATCACGCTCGCACCGCCTTGGATGGCGGAGTAGGCCGACAGCACGCCTGCGAGGGCCGATCCAACCACGATCACGTCGGCTTCCTGCGTGCTCGCGCAATCCTCTGCTTCGATGTCGGGCGCGGATCCCAGCCAGTCGGTTGCCGATTGGCCGGGATCCTCTGCAGCGTCCTCCGGGCTTTTCGGCTGCGCGCAGCCTGCGAGCGATCCGGCTGCCAAAGCCCCTGTTGCGATCAAGGATCCCTTCAAAAACGACCGGCGGTTGATGGCGGTGCCCATATTCGTCCCCTTTCCTTTTCATGGACAATGCGCTTTGAGGGTACCGCCGACGGCGCATGCGTCGCCACACCCTTGCAAAGGGTTGTTCGGCAATGCGGATACCCCCGGATTGGGGGTTCTTCTCCGCGATGCCGAAATCAAGCGCCCGACGCTTGCGCGGTCGTTTCCCGTGTGCAATAGTGGGGGGCGACGTACAAGAGTTGGGAGGGCTTGAAGTGCGTTCTGCGGCGGCAAAGAGGGTCCGTTTCGATGCCAAGTTTCTTTTGTACCTTGCAGGCACGGGGGCATGGCTTTCGTTCACCACGTTCAGCGGGTCGTCGTATTCGGCGGCGTTTTCGGGTGACGACTTCCTTGCGCGCATCGTGCAAACCGCGTGCTTCTCCCTTTCGTTTTTCGTCATATGTTGGCTGGATTGCAGGAAAGGCCCGTTTCGACGCTATGCCTTGGTGATTGCGGTGACGGCTTCGTTCGTTCTGGCTTTTGCGGCGCATGCGGTTTGCCGTGCGTTCGGGTTGCCAGCCGGCGTCCTTTACGTGCCGGCGGCTTTTCTGGCGTTTGGAAGCGCATGCGGGTACTGCCAATGGCTCCGAATACTGGCGGACCAGGAGTTCAGGCGGGCGCAATGGTTGCTGGCCCTGGGTTCGATGGTCCTCATTGCCGTCATGTTCGGTTACGAGCTTCTTTCCGACCCTCTGCGGGACGTTGTCACGTTCGGCGCGCTCGCTCCCTTGAGCGTCGCTCTTCTTGCGGCAAACGTTCGCGTCCATTCGTTTGGAGGCGGGACGCCATCCCGGCATGTTTCGGCGCATCAGCTTCGTCTGGCGGCGAAGGACGTTTCGCTGCCCATTGTGTGCGCGATGGCCCTTGTGTTGATAACGCCCATCGCCAGCGTTGCATTCGGCAGCCCGGAAGGCGACGACGGTTTCGGCGGGCTGCTGCTTCCCATCGCCCACGCCGCCTCGCTGGCGTTGCTCATGGCGGTGTGGTTCGGATTGAAGAAGAGCGTGACGCTGCCGAGGTTCTACTGCGTGTTCCTTCCCATCTTCGCCAGCCTCGCCTTCTTGCTCCCCCTGCTCGATCCTTCTCAGACGTGGATCATCCTCTTCGTGGGGAACGCGTGCTTCTTCTTCGTGTCGGTCCTCATGGTGACCACGTGTTTGGAGCTGGCGCAAAGAAGCGGGGTTTCAGCGGTGTCGCTGTACGGGCTGTTCGCGGGCTGCGTGTATCTGTCGAACGTTGTTCAGCTTGGGCTGGAGCACCTGTCTCGGGCGGGAGTGCTTCACTTCGAGTCCTACGCAGCCGCCCTCGTGCTTTTGTACGTGTTGGTGATCCCGGCGTTCTTCATTGTGACGGTGGGCAGGAGCAAGCGGCTCAGGGTGCGCTCGGACAAGCGAGTTGCCGGTGCGGAGTCGGGCGAGGAACGCGTCGAGGGACCGGGCGGGGTCCTGTCCGACACAGAGCGCGCCTGCGCGCTTGTCGCCGAGGAGCACGCTTTGTCCGCCCGGCAGGCGGAGGTGCTCGCGCTGCTCGCGCTAGGCCGCGACGTGACGCATATTGCGAACACCCTCTACCTTTCTCCCAACACCGTCCGGTCGTATAGAAAGACCCTGTACGCAGCGCGCGGCGTTCACGGCAAGCAGGAGCTTATCGACATGGTGGAAGAGCGGCGCAAGGCGCTCCTCTCC
>NZ_CBDTNW010000137.1:0-2767 GCF_965361815.1 Rubneribacter sp. | reverse complement strand
CCCCGACGCAACGGACTGGCCTCGCTCGGGATGACTGTGATCACCGCCACGAGGCGGCAGGTGCTCGATTGCGATGAGATGGATCGGCTCGCGCACGTCGTCGCTAAAAAGCTCGGAAGGCGGTTGCGCATGGGCGGACGCGAGTGGACGCGGGCGCGTGCCGAGCTTCGTCGTCAGCTTCTGCGATTTGGCGAAGGGCGGGGGCTCGGGTATGTCGGGCGCAGGTGCGAGGGTGATCGGCGTCCTGCCGACGGGTGGCGCTGCTGACGGCGCGCTTCGCGCTGACAGGGCCGCGTCAACGGTGGTTTGGCGGAGGGGGCGGCCCCTCGCCGAGCCGCCCGGCGGGGTCCGTGTCAATCCTGGTTCAGCAGAGAGTTCGGCCCGAACTGGCACGGATCGCGTCTTGTGCATAGGTTTTCCTTCGAAAAAGCCCGCTGAAGGGCCGGTGGCGGTTTTGGCGAGAGTCTCGAACTGGGGAAACGCTTTCGTTGGGATGAGAAGGCGCTTGGTGGCCTATGCACAAGACGCGATCCGTGCCGCTTCGAGGCGATGGGCATGCGCTCGGTGCCGGCTGGACGGCGCGGCGGCCGTCCCGAGGATGCGCGGCAGCCCGTCCTCGCTGCGCGGCGGCGCCCCCGCTACTTTCCGAACGCGTCCTCTTCCCGTTGCTCCTTTCGCAGCATCCACGCCAGAAGGAGGGCGGTGGCAGCGGTCCACAGGGCGGTCGTGATAAGGGCGGTCAGCAGCGCGGGCAAGGGGTCGCCGCCGACGACGAGCGCGTGCACGAAGGGAAACGCGCCGCCGTTGGGAAGGTACGGCGCGAGGGGCGCGGCGGCCTCGGTGCCGGAGAGGAGAAACGGCAGCATGCCCACGATGAAGAGGGGGACCGACAACGTCATCGTGGACATCTGCGTGCGGGCGCGCAGCCCCAGGGCGGCGCCGGCGAGGATGAGCGGCAGCTGGCTTGCGATGCTGATGAGCGCGATGGGAAGCGCGACGGTCGGATCGGGAAGCAGCAGAAGGCAGCATGCCGCGCACGACACGGCGAACGCGGCGAACCCCGACGCGAGGCGCGCGGCGACGGTCTGGCCCCGCGTCACGCCGCAGCGCAGCAGCGTGCCGAGCGCTCCTTTCTCCTGCTCCTCGGCCATCGCGTACATGACGAACATCGAGGACGCCATCATGGCCTCGAACATGACGGCGTAGAGCATCGCGGTCGCGACGAGCGCCAGGGCGTCGGGGGAAAGCCCGGACTGCTCGGCCCAGACGAGGCGGAAGAACAGCGAGCACAGCACGGGGATGGCGGCGCTCAGCGTCATCGCGGGGTTGCGCGCGAGGTCGGCGAGGTACTTGCGGGCGAGGACCGCTGCGGCGCGCAGGGGCCGCAGCGCACCCGGGGCCGGGGCCGTCATCGCGGTCCTCCTTTCGCCGCATCGCCTTCGCGCCCGCCGCGCGCGGGGCGCTCGGGCTGCCCGCTTCGCCCGCCCTGCGCCTCGCGGGCCGCGCGGGCCTCGCGCGTGAGGCCCAGTCGTTCGTGCAGCTCCTGCGCGCGTCCCTTGGACAGCGGAATGGAGGTGCGGTTCGCATCGTTCAGCGTGAGGTTGAAGCTGTTGCGCGTGTAGCGCTCCACCTTCGCCACCCGCTGCGCGTTCACGATGTAGGAGCGGTGGCAGCGGAAGAAGCCGAAGCGCGAAAGCTCCTCGTCCAGCTCGTCCATCGTGAGCGGGGTGGGGTAGAGCGAGCCGCGCACCGACACGTGGTTTTGCTTGTTGGCGCTTTCGATGAAGTCGATCTCGCGCGGGTCGAACAGGAGCGTGGCCGCGTCGGCCTTCGCGGGGATCTTGCACACGCGCACCTCGTCGAACGCTCCGTCGTCGGGGGCCGCGGGGCCGTCGTCCTCCTCGCGCGCCACCTCGATGAAGCGCCCGTCCTCGCACCACAGGGCGACGCCCGGCATGAGCAGCGCCTCGCGCAGGGGCTGCAGCGTGGTGACGAAGCGGCAGCCGCGCTCCTCGGCTTCGGACATCCATGCGAGCGCGCTCGCGCGCCCTTCGGCGTCGAGGTCGGACAGCGGGCGCTCGATCAGGCAGACCTCCGGCTGGAACAGGCTCGCGCGCGCCAGCCGCACGAGCGCGGCTTGGGAGGCGGGAAGGTCGCGCAGATTGGCGCGGGCGATGCCGCGCAGGCCGAAGTGGGCGACGGCGTCCTCGTGATGCACGGCGCCGCCGGCCAGCTGGCTGAAGAAGCGCAGGTGGGAGGTCACCGTGTCGCGCGGGCAACCCGCGTCGGCCTCCAGCGCGAACGCGCAGCGGCGCGTGGCGAAGCGCCGGCGCACGGCGCGCGCCAGCTCGATCGACGTCTCGCGGCCGCATTCGATGTGCGCGCTCTCGCCAAGGTCGGCGAGCAGCTTGTCTGCGGAGGCGTACTCGGTCACGGAGCCTCCCCGTTTACTCCGCGCGGTCGGCCGGGACGATCTCGAGCCAGCAGCCGTCGGGATCCTCGATGAAGTAGATGCCCATGCGCTCGTTCACGAAGCACACGCAGCCCATCTCCTCATGCAGGGCGCGTGCCGCGTCCATGTCGTCCACCTCGAAGGCCAGGTGCGTGTCGCGCCCGCCGTTGACGTAGGGCTCTGTGCGGCCGCGGTTCCAGGTGAGCTCCACCTGGAAGTCGGTTTCGTCGTTGCCGATGAACACGTTTTCCCACGAGCCGTCCTTTGGCCCCATGCGGCGCTGCACGGTCAGGCCGAGCGCGCGCTCGTAGAACG
>NZ_CBDTNW010000136.1:0-84936 GCF_965361815.1 Rubneribacter sp. | reverse complement strand
GACGCTGGATCGCGTAGGCTTGTTTGACTACCAGTCAGTTTGTCACTACTCCAAAACAATCCCCACTGCATACCGAGCGATTTGGCGGTTTGACTACCAGTCAGTTTGTCACTACTCCAAAACAGGTTTACGATCCCAACGGTTCGAACGTTTGTTTGACTACCAGTCAGTTTGTCACTACTCCAAAACACGAGTACAAGTGTTTGTATGAGTCAGCAGTTTGACTACCAGTCAGTTTGTCACTACTCCAAAACAGACAGTGGATTACATGATTCCTGACAAGGGTTTGACTACCAGTCAGTTTGTCACTACTCCAAAACGGCCTGTGGGGCCTGTCGGGCCTGCCACAGGTTTGACTACCAGTCAGTTTGTCACTACTCCAAAACAGAGGAGAAGAAGAAGAAGAAGATGCAGCAGGCGTTTGACTACCAGTCAGTTTGTCACTACTCCAAAACCTGTGAGGTACTTTTTGAGTCCGAGAGCCTGTTTGACTACCAGTCAGTTTGTCACTACTCCAAAACGGCGAGAACGGCTTCGGTTGCGCCTGCGTTGTTTGACTACCAGTCAGTTTGTCACTACTCCAAAACACGTGGAGCGTATGCCCGATCTTCACGATGGTTTGACTACCAGTCAGTTTGTCACTACTCCAAAACGAGGAGGGTGTCTGGTGACGAGCTACGACGGTTTGACTACCAGTCAGTTTGTCACTACTCCAAAACAGAGGGGAAGAAGAAGATGCAGCAGGCAGAGTTTGACTACCAGTCAGTTTGTCACTACTCCAAAACCGGCAGTAGTCCTGGTCGGTCCTCTGGTGGTTTGACTACCAGTCAGTTTGTCACTACTCCAAAACTGCTCAGCTCGGCTACCAGCTCCAGGGCGAGTTTGACTACCAGTCAGTTTGTCACTACTCCAAAACCCTCGTGTCAGCGGTGGAGTCCCTGCACGCGTTTGACTACCAGTCAGTTTGTCACTACTCCAAAACGGCATGACCGGGATCCTCCACTCGTCGCCGGTTTGACTACCAGTCAGTTTGTCACTACTCCAAAACGGGCGATCGACACCACCACGGCGTCCACGGGTTTGACTACCAGTCAGTTTGTCACTACTCCAAAACCAGAACGTCGTGAACCTGCGCCTGCGCGAGTTTGACTACCAGTCAGTTTGTCACTACTCCAAAACCTCGGTGGTGCTAACCAATTACGCGTCGGGGTTTGACTACCAGTCAGTTTGTCACTACTCCAAAACTCACCATGTAGCGCAGCGCGTCCATGAGGTGTTTGACTACCAGTCAGTTTGTCACTACTCCAAAACAGGCCGAGGGCCTGGTATACCCCATGTGGGGTTTGACTACCAGTCAGTTTGTCACTACTCCAAAACGCATGTAGCGGTGGGTCTCGGTGCGGAAGCGTTTGACTACCAGTCAGTTTGTCACTACTCCAAAACCGTTGGGGCAAAATCCTCTCTGCGGGAGGATGGGCAACTGGCTGGTACAGTTTCTCATGATTGAAGAAAGTCCATGTCAATACACATTTTTCTTTCGTACTCAAAAGCCGAATCATCAGATGCATTCTCAAGCAGCAGAACATTCAATTCGAAAAAAACTGCTTGTCGATAGAACTCTTGTATCTCTTTTTCTACCAAAAAGTTTTTCAAATTCACGAATACAAGCTGCTTTCTGAATGCGGCGTCAGATGCGAACTTCAAAAATTTTGTCAAATTGTCAAGGAGCTCGTCAGCAGGATCAACCTCGACGCAAAAATCGAAAGCCTTCAAATATTTTCGCATATCCCATTGTACTTCAAAAGCATAATCCGACTGCAAGCGTAGCCCCAAAGATGCCACCTGTTCCGACAACGACCGTCCCGCAGTCTCGATTCTTTGACGCGCCTCATCCTCATGCAAAAACATGTCCTCTATGCGCTCAAGCACTTCTCCGATCAACGCCCGCTCCGACCAAGGAAGTTCAAACGGGTTACAGATGAACAGAAAGTAATTCCTAGAACTACGTTGATCATCGCCGTCCCACAGCGTATATGGCTCCAACGCCTCACCATCGAGTTCAGACATGAGCGATTGACACACACGAGCAAACAGTCGGCGATTATGGATTTCCAAAACCGACACATGGTCGCTTCCTAAAACCAGCGGTTCCGAAAAACCCGAAATCGTAAGATTCATAGCACCACAAACTCCTCCATTGTGTCAAGCTCTTCATGCTCGTGTCGGGAACCCGCAATGAATTCCATCGTCGCGAACTGTTTTTCGGTCACTTTGAGCGCTTGCACCAAACCAGCCGGAGGACGATGCTGACGCAAACGACCGATAGCGGCATTCGCTTGCGCGTCATTTATTACCAGCTTGGCGTACACTGACTCCTGCAACATGAGATACCCTTCTTTAACCAGGTACTTGCGAAATAGCCGATAATCCCTTCTTTGCGCAGCCGTTTCTATCGGCAGATCAAAAAACACGAACACCCTCATGAACCTTGCTCTTTCTCGAGAACTCATAATTGCTCAAAGCCCTCAATTTTCGATGCCGTAATGTTCTTATTGAGCGCCGAAAGACAGTCCTGCACGAACAGCGACACCGTCGAATGAAGTCGATATGATCCCCCTTTGTAGACCACAACGCGGTTTCCCAGATCGCCCAACAAGCGGCGAACATCTTGGTCAAAAATCTCCTGAGCATACATGTACGCCACATGATCGACTATCGGACGAAACGGCTCCATCAAATCACACGAGAAGTTGAACTGGTTATACTCATTGCGATGACAAATACCGCATTGCGTCAGATATCCACGTGAGACCAATTCCCTGTTCACCATGGACAAAAGAATCGCGTAGCCATAATTCAAGGCGGCGTTTATTGGCGTATCAGCATCGCGAGAAAAATTGCGTCCGAACAACGCATTGAAATACAAACGCGCCGCATGGGCTTCACGGTTGGTCGTATCCCCCGATTTCACCTCATCACGAGCCATGTATAGCAACTTTGCAACCTCCGCCTGGCCCTTTTCTTCAAGCAAACGAGCCTGCTGACGGATCTTCTCCCTAACCACCTGCTGCCATACACGCTTTTTGATAGGCTCGCCCCACGCAAGTTGCTCTGCCACACGCTTGCTGGCGTTATGAGCTCCATATAACGGAAGATACTGCCCTATCGGGTTGCATTTCTCGTCAGCAACAACGAGTGAAATCTTACATTTCGCCAGTTCAGCAAGGAGATACGCGCTCAAATACACCTGTGTAGTCTGCAGGATAATAGATGATATTTCCGAAAGGTGAATCTTTTTCGTATCGTCCGTTTTCCGCACTACAAGATAGCCACCTTGGTAGCTACATCGGCACTGGCTTTCGATAAAGATGGTCCTAAAGGCCAATCGTCTCACACCTCTCGAACATGCCAGTGACCGAGGAATCTACAAACTGGATATCCTTGAGATGATTAGCGATAAAATTGTTACTAATTTTTCCGGCATTGCGCGATCCGCCTATAAAAGAAAGATCCACACGAGCGGTATCTCCTTTGTAAAATCCAAGAACAACGAGCAAAACCTTACGTTTTTTATCACAAGATAGCTGAGAAAACGTTTCTCTACCCTGCTCCAGAGCTTTATGAACGTTTTTGAACCCGGAGCACAAAAACAGAGCTTTATCTCGCAATTCATCGTATAGCCTCATGAGCGCGCCATCGTCAAGACAGAAAGAACTCACTTTGTTATCGCCTACGTCTTGCGCTGTTTTGAGCAAATCACCCGTTAACGCTAGCTGCCTTGCCGAATACACGACATCCAGCGCTGGTATGAAATACTCATCCTGCCCATAACGTATTTTGCTGTACTTCAGAATACGCCCCCTCAAAACTCTCGAGAAGACAAGACCTTCCTCACGAGCAATCTCTTGCGCATATTCAGTAATCGACAATTCACCTTTTGATATTTTTTGCGCAATAGGAATTGGCACGCCGGCCAATTTCGCCTGGTTCTTGCCTTTAGGATTCTTTCCTTCGTAAAGCATAAAATACGCAAACTGTTCGCTCGAATAACCTCCATACTTTTGCGGATCAAGGCCCTTTTTCAAGGGAAGATTCAGCGACTTCCCCGCCCTCGGCGAATAGATAGTCTGTTTCCAAAACGCACCATGTGATTCTTCGGGCATGCGCGAGATGAAACAATCCTTGTAGTCAAGACACCGCTTGATGCGATCTACCTCAAAATCAGCATCCCAGGCATCGCGGAACACTTCTCCGGTCTCCACATCGAATCCTGATGTCAGAAAGCTCGACACAATGAACCCGGCGGACCCTGGAAGCTCTCGCGTCCGACGGTAATCATCGGCCTGCTTTTTGATGAACTGCTTCACCACTGCTGCCATTTTCACCGGTTCGCTATACACAGAATCGTGCCGATACCGAATAAAACGCCCCAACTGGCAAGCCAGATAGGCGTCGTGAGCATGATGGAAGTCGTTAACCTCGCGACTTTTCGCCAACTCACACTGCGCACGTAACTGATGAGACATTCCCGCCTTCACCGGTTGTACGTCGGTTTCAGGGTAGCGCGTTCGAAGCAGCTGTTGCACCTGCTTCACAATCTGGCTCGTTTCGACCAATTGACGGTTGACGAACCGCTTCATCTGCTCGTCGCTTATTCTTGCGCGCGTAAGGTTGTCGTACTTCTTCTCTCCAATAGAACCGGCATCTCGCAGATTGCGCCAGAATCCTTGCATGCGCTGAATAAGATCCTGATCCAACAGCAAGGTGTCGAGCTTGCGCTGGTTTTCACTCGCATACACAAGCACCTTGTTCTCAAAGCTGTCATCCTTGGTATAAGACTGCGGCAAAATATGATCAACCTGATAGGTTTGCAGCTTATTGATGTCCAAAGGCTTACCCGAATACATGCATTTGCCGCACTGCATGAAGTAGAGAACGAGCCTTTCATTGTCAAACTCTCGCGGATTGTGCGCCTTAAGCTCTCTATGCACATCTCCGTACTGCTCTTTAAGATTGGAAAGCGCTGCCTCCAAAGCCTTATAACGACTTGTAGTTCGCCTACCCTTGTTACGGGCATCTTCGTCACGCGTCACCTCGATGTATATATGCGCAGGAGGTTTCCCAGCAATGTGTGCAATCTCATCCATTATTCGAAGCGCCTGGTTAATACCGCGCCTGAGAGCCGGAGAACCCGTCACCTCGTCCAAAGATATGCCACCAGCCTCGCGCGCACGCTCAAGATTGCGCTCGTCTATCTTCGTCTGAAACTCAAGTGAATCGTCGTGAAGTATTTCCATGAGGTTCATGGCTGCGCCCACACGAGTGGCATGGTTGGGATCCCCTTCTTGCAAAATATCCATAATAGTTTTCGAACCGTTGTCGGTGTTACTGCGAACCCCGCACAAAAGCTCCTTCGAGAGCCGACCCCATCCGGTATAGCGTTTCCGACAGAACTTACCAATCTGCGCATCATCCAAACGATCACTGTAGGCAGATTTAATCTTGCGCTTCAAGATGGAGCGATCCTCGAATACGGTATTCCAAAGAACAATGTCTTCGGCCATAGCCGCATCGGCATCGGACAGCTCATCGACCTCGAGGATTTTGCAAAAATCATAGTATGAGGAAAGCTGCGATTCAAACGCGTCCTCCCCTTGACCGCCAGACACACGGTACGCACCACCGACAGACTTACCACTGGTCGGACCATGCTTTTGTGCCAACCATTTCTCCACAGCCGCATACGTCACACGCTTCCGCCTCCTGAACAGATCATTAATAAGACCCAACCGGTCAGCGGCATCAAAGCGGTAACTCCTGTCTCCATCCTGCGTCCAATGCGCCCCGTTCAGTTCGTTGAGCACGCAGAATAGCTCATATGTAAGCGAGCAACGTGGAAGCACTGGCTCGCCTTTCAGGTACGTACAAGTTCCTGTCATACGGCGAATGAAGTCCTCGGCACTCTGGTCTTTGTCAATCACCTCTTCCCAGTTCCAAGGGTATATGCGCTCGTTTTCCATCCCTTGCTTACGCGATGCCCACGCAAACCGCGTCTTTCCCTTGCTGTCGCGCGGAGCATGTTTCTGCGTGAGGGGTCCCACGTAATAAGGTATGCGGAACTCAACGAGGGACCGCAGCTTTTTCTTCTCCTCCAGCAGGAAGGGGTAGTACCGTCCCTGCCGATCAATGATCGCATCCATTTCCTCGCGATGTAGCTGATAGGGAATAACACCGTTGTTATTGGTTTTGAGACGGCGCAAAAACGTCTCCGTCTCTATCGCGCGCTCAACGTCTGCATAGCGCTCATCCGATTGCGCGCCAATATCCTCGAGCAGCTTCTTTGCTTCTTTCAGGAAATCCTCATACGATAGCTTGTCCGCACCTAGATTGTACTTGGTGTATCCCTTCGCCTTGGAAGGATCGTACTCGTGCGTTCCCTCATAGAACGCACCACGGAAGAACTCGTCGTAGCGTTCAGGTCCATATGTGCGTACCAGGCTTTTAAGTGTTTTGAGCTCCTTGCCATAGCGCTCATATTCGATTACTTTGCAAAACGAAAGTGTCTTTCCCTGTCCCTGTGCGTCACTCAAAATTTCTGACAGCACGTAAGACGAGTACGCCTTTTGTAGCGCCTCAAACAGATCACACCCCTCATCAGGGCAAGCATACGCTTCAACCTTCTCATCGTTGGAAAGAGAAAACTTACTGCCCTCAGCCTCCGCGAAGAAAATATGCGCAAACTCTGCCGAGCGCCCCACTATGGCATCGGACACCGCTCTAGCCAACTTTTTATACTCTTTTTCAACCCCAAGTGCCACTTCGGCTTTATCGCGCTTGTCTGACGAACGAAGCGAGGTGTCGCTCAGAATTTTCACAAGCGATTCCTTGTCGCAGGAACATCCAATCTCGTGTTTCTCGCACCAATCTGCAAGCGCCTGGCACAGACCCTCTACCGCATCCCGCATATTGGCATTTTTAGCGCTCAATGAGGGGTTATCTTGGTATAGGAAGTTTCCTCGATGCTTCACGATATTATGCAATGCCAGATACACGAGCCGAATGTCGGCTTTTTCGTTCGACTCAACCAAACGCGCGCGCAAATGGTAGATTGTGGGAAAATTCCGATAATAATCGCGTTCGGTAAAGTCCTCGCCGTTGAAGAGCGGCCACTGATAGTCCGCATGTGCAGGATCGCGATCCTCGGGATGCAACCGTGACTGGTTTAACCGAACGAAGAACTCCGAGTCAACCTTTGCCATCTCATGCGCGAACAACTCCTGCAGCAGGTCAAGTCGTTGACGCCGGCGGTCGTAACGGCGCCTCAGACTACGACTGGCACGTGTTTCGGCCGCGGTTTGCGCCGAAGGGAAAATACGACTTCCCCATGTGGGTTTTCCCTTGAAGCGACACAGGTCCCCGTTTTCGTCAAGAACGGCCCACCCCACCGACCCGGTACCGATATCCAACCCAACCTGATACGACTTGACATTGCGCAGATTCATGGGTTCCCCTTTCTCAATGTACCTGTTAGAATGGGGTATATCTTGATACCAGTCAAGATGTCACTGCGAGTCAAAATAAAGGCTTAGCCTTACCTGCCCTTCGGGGCGCCGCGGAGGCGGTAGTTTGACTCCGAAAACGAAGGGCCCCACACGGGACCCTTCGTTTTTTATTCGTCTTAAGCAAAATCAGGCGCCATATGGTGCAACCCGGCACCTATGGCCGCACCCGCGAACCCGCAACATTCCCTATAATGGGCGCGAACACGTTTTCCATCATGAACGGAGCAGTGGAAGTTGCGCTTTGGGTCCATTGAAAGCGTGCGCTTCCCGAAAGTCACCGCACCCCCGACCAACGACGGAGACGAAATGAGCATGACGCCCAAAGCAGCAACCTACGCGCTGTACGCGCTCGCAGTGATCCTTCTGGGAGCGCTGGCCGGCGCGTTTTGCTGGGTGTTCTTCTTTTTGATGGACAATGGGATAGAGCTTCTCTGGGACGCATTGCCAAGCGCCATTGCGCCGGGCGCGTGGTGGTGGCCGCTGCCGATGTGCCTTGTCGGCGGCCTGGCAGTCGGACTTTTCCAGAAAAGGTGGCCGGGGCAGCCACGCGAGATGAACGAGGTCATGACCGAGGTGAAGGCAACGGGCCGCTACGAGTACCGCACCGTTTTCGTCGGCTTTGCCGGAGCGCTCCTGCCGCTTTTGTTCGGCGCGAGCATCGGCCCCGAAGCGGGACTTACCGGCGTCATCGCCGGAGCGTGCACGTGGGTAGGCGACCGACTCAAATTCCTGGGACGCGAGTTCAGGGAGCTTGTGTCGGTCGGCATCGCCGCCATCGCGGGCGCCATGTTCTCCGCACCCCTGTACGGGCTGGCCGTGCCCGTGTTCGGGGACGGCGAGGCGCGTGAGAGCATGGCCGACGCCAAGGTGCTCATCCCCAAACCGGCCAAGATCGCCGTCTACATTGTTGCCATCGCCTCCGCCCTTGCGGCCATGATGGGCTTGGGCGCGCTTTTCGGAGGCATGGGAGGCCTCCCGCGCTTCACCGACCTGAACGCCGGCACGCGCGAATGGCTCCTGCTCGCTCCCCTCGCGCTCGCCGGAGCCGTCGTCGGCTGGACAAGCCACGCAGCGGGCGCGCTCGCCCGCGCATGCGCCCGCGCCATGGGAGAGCGCCCCGTCGCCAAGGCGCTTGTCGCAGGAGCTGTCCTCGGCACGGCAGGTTGCCTCCTTCCCTACACGATGTTCGCAGGCGAGACGCAGGCAATGCAGCTTGAGATCGCGTGGACGGAAATCGGCGCGGCAGCCCTCATCGCCACCGCCCTCGTCAAACCTTTCATCCTCCAATTCTGCCTCAATTTGGGCTGGCGCGGCGGCAAGTTCTTCCCGATGGTGTTCAGCGGCATCGCGCTCGGCTACGGCCTGGCCTCCCTCACCGGCGCAGACCCCGTGTTCTGCCTGTGCGTCTGCACGGCGGGCGCGCTCGGTGCCATGATGCGCCAACCCTTGATGGCGGCGTTGCTGCTGTTCCTGTGTTTCCCCGCGCAGGGCGTCGTCGCCATGCTCGCGGCGGCGGTCGTGGGATCGCTCATCCCCGTGCCGAAAGCCTGGCTCCCCGAAACCCCCCATGCCGCCGCAGCAGCTGCGGCTTCGGAAACCCCCGGCAAGCCCGCACCTCGAAACTAAGACGCAAGCGACCAACCCCATGACCGCACCCTCCACCCTCAAACAACTCCTCGCGCTGGCTGTCCCCACATTCGGCCAGCTCATCGCAGAACCCGTGTTCGTGCTCATCGACACGGCCATCGTTGGGCATGTCAGCGACGCGGCGCTGGCGGGACTTTCGCTGGGCTCCACCGTCATCCTCACCGCCGTGGGACTGTGCATCTTCTTGGCCTACTCGACCACCTCCCAAGTCGCACACCTGCTCGGCGCGGGCAGAAGGCGGGAGGGTCTGCAGGCCGGCATGGACGGCTTGTGGCTGTCCGCCGCCATCGGCGCGGTGCTGGCCGCAGCGCTGTTCGCCTTCGCCGGCCCCCTTTGCGAGGCGCTTGGCGGGCGCGGAGACGACGCGCGCCTCGGCGCCGTTTACGTCCAGACGGTGGCGCTCGGCGTGCCCGGCATGCTGCTCGTCTACGCGGCCAACGGCATCTTCCGCGGACTCCAGAACGTGCGCATCACCCTGGTTGCGGCGGCATGCGGCGCGGCGCTCAACACCGCTCTCGACATCCTGTTCGTCATCGGGTTCGGATGGGGGATCGCCGGATCGGGCATAGCCACGTGCATCGCCCAATGGTTCATGGCCGCGTTCCTGGTGATCCCGGCCGTGCGCTGGGCCGTATCCGGCGGGGCCGGCCTGCGCCCGCGCGCGGCAGGCGTTGCGTCGGCGGGCGGCGACGGGCTGCCCCTGTTCCTGCGCACGCTGGCGCTTCGCGCGGGGCTGGTGGCCACCGTCATGGCCGCGGCCTCCCTGGGAACCGACGTGCTCGCAGGATACCAGGTGGTCAACGCCACCTGGAACTTCGCGCTGAACGTGCTGGACTCCGTGGCCATCGCGGGCCAGACGCTCGCGGGGGCGCGTTTGGGCGCGAAGGACCACGCGGGAGCGCGCGCCCTCGTGCGCGAGACGGCGCGCGCGGGGCTTTTGGCCGGAGCGGCGGTGGGCGCGGCGTTCGCACTTGCGGGGCTTGCGGCCCCGGGCCTGTTCTCCCCGAGCCAAAACGTCCGCGAAATCGCCACCGTGGGCATGGTCGTCGTTGGCGTCGGTTTGCCCCTGCAAGGCTGGATGTGGGCGCTCGACGGCATCCTCATCGGCGCGGGCGATTTCCGTTACCTCGCGCTCACCTGCGCCCTTGCCTCCGCCGCGCACATCGCAACCCTGTGCGCCCTCGTGCTTGCCGCCCCGCTTCTGCCCAGCGGCCTCATGCGCGTCGCCCTTCTGTGGGCCGCGTTCGACATCGTGCTCATGGGCGGACGCGCCCTGGCAAACGGGCTGCGCATCCGAAGCGACCGATGGATGCGCTAGCGGCCATGCGGCCCCGGCTCCGCCTTGGCCGCGCCTCCTCCCGCAGCCGCCGCGTCGTGGTAGAATTCACCGAAAGCCCTAGACAAAGCAAATCCCGTCCCGAAAGGATGCCCCATGATCAAGGACCTGGTGACTGACGAAGCCGTCCTCTCGCAACCCTGCGAGGAGGCCACGGCCGACGACGCGCAGGTGGCGCAGGATCTCCTCGACACGCTGACCTCGCTCGACGACGCGGCGTGCCTGGCCGCCAATCAGATAGGCCACACGAAATGCATCGCCGCCTACCTGGATGACGCCGATCAGCCGCACGTCATGTTCAACCCCAAGCTGCTCAGGGCACTGGGTTCCTACAAGGCCGTCGAAGGGTGCCTTACCCGGGAGGCCGAATCGAAGGTGACGCGGTTCGAGCGCATCAAGGTTTCGTTCCAGGAGCTGAAAGACGGCGCGCTCGTCGAGCGCTCGGCCGACCTCACCGGCTGGACGGCCGAGCTTGTCCAGCACATGATCGACCACTGCAAGGGCAAGCTGGTCTAGGCCGCGCCCTCTCGCCCCTTCACGCACAGCCGCCTATGAGAGCGTTCATCGCTTTGGACTTGGACCCCGCGTTCGTCTCGGACGTCGCGGCGCTCGCACGTCGGCTGGAGCCGACGATGAAGGGGCGCTTCCTGGCGCGCGAAACCTACCATCTCACGCTCGCCTTCCTCGGCGAGATCGGCGAGCGCGAAGCCGCCGACGCCGCCTGGGCGGTGGACGAAGCGTGCCGGCGCGCACGTCCCGTCGCGTTGGCGAGCGAGGGCTTGGGGAAGTTCGGACGCGCCGGCGATGCCACGCTATGGCTCGGCATCGCGCCCGATTCCGCGCTCTCCAACCTGGCGGACAACCTGCGCGCCCATCTTGCCACGCGCGGCGTGCCCTTCGACGCCAAGCCCTTCCGGCCCCACATCACGCTCGCGCGCCGCGTCCGCATCCCCGCCGCGCCCCTGCCCGCGCTCGCGTTTCCGCAAAACGGCACGGCGCCTTCGGTCACGCTGTTCAAAAGCACGCTCGACCGCGCCGGCGCCGTCTACAAGCCGCTGCACTCAGCGCTGCTCCCCACCCGGCGCTAAGCCGCGCGCCGCCAATCCCCCGCAGCTCGTGCAGAAAACCGAGAATCACATCCCAAATGCCCCCGTCGGGGGTTCCGGAGCCGTATACTGATGCTTTCCCGGCGTAGCCGGGCAATAGGCGAGACGAAAGGTGCACCATGGGCGGATTCTTCGGAGCTGCATCCCACCGCGATGTAGTGCTGGACGTGTTCTTCGGCGTGGACTACCACTCCCATCTGGGAACAAGGCGCGCGGGCATGATCTTTCGCGACGGCGACGGGGGCTTTCAGCGCGAGATCCACTCCATCGAGAACACCCCGTTCCGCACGCGCTTCGAAGACGATCTGCCGGACTTCCACGGATGCTCCGGCATCGGATGCATAAGCGACACCGATCCCCAGCCGCTTCTGGTGCGCTCGCACCTGGGAACGTTCGGCCTGACCACCGTGGGCGCCATCAACAACGCCGAACAGCTGGTGGAATCGTATTTCGCCGACGGCGGCCGGCAGCTCATGGCCATGGGATCGGGCGCGGTGAACACCACGGAGCTGGTGGCCGCGCTCATCAACCAGAAAGACGACCTCGTCTCGGGCATCAAGCACGCGCAGGAGGCCGTCGAAGGATCCCTCACGCTGCTCCTCATGACCGATGCGGGATCCATCTACGCGGCCCGCGACAACATGGGGCGCCTGCCCGTGCTCATCGGCAAAAACGACGAGGGCTTCTGCATCTCCTTCGAGTCGTTCGCCTACCACAAGCTGGGCTACGACGACGAGTACGAGCTGGGGCCCGGCGAGGTCGTCCTCGTGGACGCCGACGGTTACCGCACCGTCTCCCCCGCCGGCGACCAGATGAAGATATGCGCGTTTCTGTGGGTGTACTACGGCTACCCCAACTCCAACTACGAGGGCGTCAACGTCGAGATGATGCGCTACCGCAACGGCGCCGTCATGGCGCGCGACGAGAAAGCGCGCGGCGCCTTGCCGGATGTGGACTACGTGGCCGGCGTGCCGGACTCCGGCGTGCCCCACGCCATCGGCTACGCCACAGAGAGCTGCGTCACGTTCGCGCGCCCGTTCATCAAATACACCCCCACCTGGGCGCGCTCGTTCATGCCCAGCAACCAGAACGTGCGCAACCACGTGGCAAAGATGAAGCAGATACACATCCCCGAGCTCATCAACGGCAAAAAGCTGCTGTTCGTGGACGATTCCATCGTACGCGGCACGCAGCTGCGCGAGACGGTGGACTTCCTGTACGGCGCCGGCGCCAAGGAAGTGCATATGCGATCGGCGTGCCCGCCCATCATGTTCAGCTGCAAGTACCTGAGCTTCTCGCGCGGCAAATCCGACATGGACCTGATCGCGCGCCGCGTGGTGCAGGAGCTTGAAGGCGACGAGGGGCAGCGGCACTTGGAGGAGTACGCCGACAGCTCCACCGAGCGCGGAACGTGCATGCTGCGCTCCATCTGCGAGCAGATGGGCTTCGACTCCTTAGGGTACCAGTCGCTCGACGGCATGCTGGAGGCCATCGGCATCGACCGCGAGAAGGTGTGCACCTACTGCTGGAACGGCAGGGAGTAGCGGAGGCCTTTCCACGCGCAATCGGGTTCCAGACGGCGGCCCGAATCCCCTTTTCGGCGAAGTTTCCAAAAACCTCTCTAGCTGTCCCATTTGTGGGACAGCTAGAGCAGGCGCATCGGTTAGACTGCGCAGCAGAACGCAGACGAGCCGACGCAAGGAGGCGCCATGGAAGCCGCAGCCATCCCAACGAAGCACGACGACAGACGAACCGCCCACCCTCTCCCCGCCAGCAACGAGACGCCGAAGATCTGTGTCATCCCCGGGGGCCAAGCGGCGGACCGAACGCCTCCCCGCCATGCCCGCGCACCCATGAACTGCGCAGACGCGCCCATTTGCGCGCCCGCGCCCACACCCGCGCCCGCCGCACCGCGAGCCGTCAGCCTCCTTGCACGGGCGAGCAACGTCCTTGCACGGGCGCAGGGGGTCGGCTTCGACCTCACGCGCCGCGAGCGCGCGCTCGCGGCGGCGGCGGGAACGGTACTCCTCCTCATGGCGCTGGCCGCGGCGATCCTCTGACGACAGGCGCGGTGCCGGGTGCTGCGCGGCAATCCGCCCGGCGCGCGCCGCACATCGGATGCGACCTCGGACGCACTGCGCGCCGGGCACGGCCCCGGGCACCGCGCCGACCCCTTCCCCTACTCGTACGCGTCCAAGATGGCCCGCAAATAGCGGCGGTACGACTCCGCAAGCGAGGCGGGTCCTTCTATGAGCACCCGCCCTCCGAACTGGGACACCCACCCGAAGAACGCGGGGCTTTCGACCACGGGCACGTAGACCCGCGCCTTCCCGTCGCCCGTCGGCACCGACTCAACGCCCCTCCCGAAGCGGTCGATCACGCCGTCCATGGCCTGCCGCTCCACCAGCAGCGTCGCCAAAACGGACTCGCCGCCGTACATGCCGAACGCGCGCTCCACCAGCTCGCCAACGTCGAACGACGCGATGCGGGCGTTGCGGCACGCCGCCTCGTCGGTCACCTTGAGCGCCGCCATCCTGTCCACGCGGTACGCAGGGAAGCCGTCGTGCTTTTCGTTGTACGCCACCAGGTAGTAATAGCCGTCGGAATACACCAGCTCAACCGGCGTTTCCACATAGCGTTCGCCACCTCGGCGCATGACCTTGCGCTTGGCCTCGTCGTAGCGGTAATAGCGGAAGGACACCTTGCGATGGCGGGCCATGGCCTCTTGAATGGCATCGACGTTGGGCAAAACGGACTCGCTCTGCAGCTTCACGCGTCCCGCCACGTGCAGCCGCTTGTCCAAAAGCTCGCGCTGCCCGGCGGACGCCAAGCGCCTTACGCCCTGCGACAGGCTATCGCTCATGCTCTGAGTCAGAAAGCGCGACCCCTGCACCGCATCCACCAGCAACCGCAGCTCCGCCAACGTGAAATCCCTGTTCAAAAGCGCGTACTGGACCGGCTTCGCACGCAAGGCCCCCACATCCAGCCCAAACGACCGCAGCGCCTCCAGATCGCGATACACCGCCTTCCGCTCCGCCGGGCAACCCGCCTCCTCCAAGCGCCCGAGGATCTGCGGCATCGTCAGCCCGCGCTCGGAATCGGTCTCCTCCCGCAGAATGCGCGCGAGGTGCAAAAGCCTCAGCCTTTGGTTGACGGCCATACAATCCCTCTCATGAAAAAACCGACGGGCCCCGTTGCGTCCGCAGCAGGGCCCGTCGGCGCGTCGAGCGCTTACAGCATGCTCGCGCGCAGCTCCTCGCCGCTCATCGACGACAGGTAGGCCGGTGCGATATCGAACATGGTCTTGCAGCCCGTCTGCCCCTCAAGGGCAAGGCGGTGCGCCGCGCGGGCGCACGCCACCAGGACGCTGCCGGTGAACTCGGGGTTCGAATCCAGCGTCAGCGAGAACTCCACCACATGGCGGTTCTCGCCATCGCGCCCGGTCTTGCCGGAGCGGATGACCGATCCGCCGTGCGGGATGCCGGCATGGTCGCGGTCAAGCTCCTCCTGCGTAACGAACGTCACCGTGGTGTCGTAGTCGGCGAAGTAGTTCGGCATCTCCACGATGGCGCGCTCGATGGCGGCCCTGTCGGCGCCCTCCTTGGCCACCACGTAGCACTCGCGCGTGTGCTTCTGACGCGTGGTCAGCTCGGGCGTCTCGCCAGCGCGCACGGCTTCAAGGGCGGCGGGCACCGGCACCGTGTACTGGCGCGCGTCGGCCACGCCCTCGACGCGGCGGATGGCGTCGCTGTGGCCTTGGGAAACGCCCCGGCCCCAGAACGTGTAATCGGCGCCGTCGGGCAGGATGCTCGTGGCGTACAGACGCGCGAGCGAGAACATGCCCGGATCCCACCCGGCCGAGATGACGGCCACCTTGCCGCCCTCGCGAGCCGCCGCGTCCACGTTCGCGAAATGCTCGGGGATCTTCGCATGCGTGTCGAACGAGTCCACCACGTTGAACAAAGACGCGCACGCCGGCGTCTGCTCGGGCAGGTCGCTTGCGCTGCCGCCGCAGAGCACCAGCACGTCGATGTCGCCCGCATGCGCCGCAAGGTCGTCCGCAGAATGCACCGCCACGCCCTCGGTGAGCGGCCTTACGCTGGAAGGATCGCGGCGCGTGAACACCGCCGCCAGCTCCATGTCGTCGTTCTGACGGCAGGACAGCTCCACTCCCCTGCCCAGGTTGCCGTATCCCAAAATGCCGATGCGCGTTTTCGCCATGTTTCGCTCCTTGCCGACGCGTCCGTTTTTGTCCCGACGATCATCCATGAACGCCGCCCTCCCCGTCAACGCGCGCAAGCCGACTCCAAGAAAGCCCCATTCCAGCGAAACGAATTGGAAACGTGAGAAGCGGCCCCTTCGAACTTGCCCTCAAGCGTCGCGGGAGCGGCGCGTCGGCTCCGAACGCGAAGGACCCGCGCGGGGCCCTTCGCGTTTCTCAAACTAGCCGACCTTCTCCACCCGCACGGCGCAAACTTTGAACTCGGGGGTCTTCGACGTGCGGTCAAGGGCCGCGATGGTGAGCCAGTTGCTGTTGCCGTCTTGGAAATGGAAGGGCATCCAGGTCTGGCCGGGATTCGTCTTGCCCGACACCCGGGCGCGCGTCTCTATGGAGCCGCGGCGCGACCAGACGCGCACGCGGTCGCCGTCCGCCACGCCGAGGGCCTTGGCGTCGCGATCGTTCAGCTCGATGAAGGAGCCGCCCGCGATCTCGCCCAGCCCTTCGGTGCGACCCGTCATGGCGCAGGCGTTGTACTGGTACAGGATGCGCCCGGTCGTGAGCATGAGTGGGTAGTCCTCATCGGGAAGCTCCGCAGAGGGCCGGTAGCTGGGCGTGGAGAACGCCCCCACGCCTCGCGAGAACTCGCGCGCGTGCAGGATGGGCGTCCCGGGATGGCTCGCGTTCGGGCACGGCCACTGCAGGCCGCGGCCGCCAAGCTCTCGGCTGTCCAGACGTGCATGGCTCACGCCGCCGTAGGTGGGCGTCACCGCCGCTATCTCCTCCATGATCTCGGCCGGGGCCAGACGCGGCTGCTCGTAGCCCATGCGGTTCATGACCTCGGTGAATATCTCGGTGTCGGGACGCGCCCCGCCCGGCGCGTCCACCGCCTTGCGCACGCGCTGGACGCGCCGCTCGGTGTTGGTGAACGTGCCCTCCTTCTCCGCGTAGGCGCAGCCGGGCAGCACCACGTCGGCGTAGGCGGCCGTCTCGGTGAGGAACAGGTCGTCCACCACCAAGAACTCGAGCGCCTCCAAAGCGCGGATCACGTGCCCCGTGTCCGCGTCGGTGCGCACGGGATCCTCGCCGAACAAGAACAGCCCCCGCACCTTTCCCGACAGCATGGCCGGGAAGCACTCGGTGGCCTTGAGCCCCCGCTCGCGCGGCAGCTCGACGCCCCAGGCGCGCTCGAACCGGCGCAGCGCCTCGGGATCGGCCACCTTCTGGTACCCCGTCAGATCGTCCGGCCCGGCGCCCATGTCGCAGGCCCCCTGCACGTTGTTCTGGCCGCGCAGCGGGTTCACGCCGCCGCCGCGCCGTCCCAGGTTGCCCGTGATCATGGCGATGTTGGAAAGCGCCATCACGCCGTCGGTGCCGGTGGAATGCTCGGTCACGCCCAGGCAGTACACGATGGCGGCCGCCTTGGCCGTGCCGTACATCTTGGCCGCAGCCACCAGATCGCGCTGGTCCACGCCGCAGATGTCCTCCACGCGCTCCGGCGTGTAGTCGCGCACCGTGGCGCTCATGATCTCCACGCCCTCCGTGCGCTCGCGCACGAACTCCTCGTCCACCAAGCCCTCGCGCAGAAGCACGTTCACCATGCAGTTGGCAAACGCCACGTTGGTGCCCGGACGCAGCTTCAGATGGATGTCGGCGCGCTTCGCCAGCCCGATGTCGCGCGGGTCCACCACGATGAGCCGGCAGCCGCGCTCCGCCGCCGCGCGGATCTGCATGCCGATGACCGGATGCGCCTCCTCGGGGTTCGACCCCACCAGCATGATGACGTCGGCCTCGCGCGTCACATCTTCAATTGAGTTCGTCATCGCCCCCGAACCAAGCATGGTTGCCAGACCGGCAACCGTGGGGGCGTGTCAAACACGCGCGCAACAGTCCACGTTGTTCGTGTGGAATGCCGCGCGGGCCATTTTCTGGAACAGGTAGATGTCCTCGTTCGTGGAGCGGGAGCACGCGAACGCCGCGAGCGCCTCGCCCCCGTGCTCGTCGCGCAGCTCCGCGAAGCGGCGCGCCACCAGATCGAGCGCCTCGTCCCAAGCGGCAGGCTCCAGCTTGCCCGTGGCAGGGTTGCGCACAAGCGGCGTGGTTAAGCGGTCGGGCGCGCCCACGAAGTCGAAGCTGGCCGAGCGCCCCTTCACGCACAGAAGCCCGCGGTTGGAGGGGCCGTCGGCCGCCTCGGCGTCCACGATGCGCCCGTCTTTCACCACGAGGTCCAGCTGGCAGCCCACGCCGCAGTGCGGGCACGTCGTGCGCACGCGCTCCGTCTCCCACGAGCGGTAGGACGCGCGGCGCTTCTCGGTGAGCGCGCCGGTGGGGCACGCCTGCGCGCAGTTGCCGCACGACTCGCAGTCGGTGGCGCGCCATCCTTCGCCGAACGGGGCCTCGATGGTCGTGCGCGTGCCGCGCTTGCCGGCCACGAGCGTGTGGTTGCGCGCGGCGGCGTTGCACGCGCCCACGCAGCGCTGGCAGCGGATGCACAGGTTGGGATCGTAGGAGAGGAACGGGTTCGCGTCCAGCACCGGCTCGCGCCTTCGCTCCACCTCGAAGGACGAACCGGTCACGCCAAGCTCCCGGCACACATCCTGCAGCTCGCACGCGCCGTTTTTCTTGCACGAGAAGCAGTAGTTCGTGGAGTCCAGCCCATGATCGGCCAAAACAAGCTCAAGCGCCGTTCGGCGGCACGCCTCGGCACGCGGCGAGTCCGTGGTCACCGCCATGCCCTCGCGCACGGGCGTGGAGCAGGCGGGAACCGGATGGTCAACGCCTTCCACGTCCACCACGCACACGCGGCACGAGGCGGCTGCGCTCACGTCTTCGAGGTGGCACAAAGTGGGGATGCGCACGCCCAGCTTCTGCGCGGCTGCGAGGATGGTCGAACCTTCCTCCACCTCCACCGCGCTGCCGTTTACCGTGATGTTAGGCATAGTGCACCCTTCCCCCTTCCAGCGAGCCCGGCCCAAAGCAGTCGCAGCGCAGGCAGCGCCCGCACTCCTGCAGAACCTCCTCGCGCGTCATCTCCAGCTCAACACCCGCAAAATCGCGCTTGCGCTCGCGCGCGGGCCGTTCGGCTACCTCGACGCGCCCCTTGGGCGCGCGATCGTTCGGACGAGGATCCGGCACGCGGACCTCGCAGCGCAGCTTGTGATGGTAGCCCAAAAACTCGTCTATGTTGCGGGCCGCCACCTTGCCCGCCGCGATGGCGCGGATGGCCGTCGCGGGGCCGGTCTGGCAGTCGCCGCCCACGAACACGTTGCGCAACGCCGCAGGCGCCGGCGCGACGCCGCAGGCGACGGCCACGCCCGCCTCCTCGCCGTCGCCTGCGGCCCACACGGCCCGCAGGCCCTCGTCGGCGTCAAGGCGCCCGCGCGCCGCCGACAGGCCAAGCTCCTCGAACGGCGCGCACTCCACATCCTGGCCCACCGCCACCAAAACGACGTCGGCCTCGATGCGCCGCTGCGGCTTGTCGGCCGGCACGGGAGCGGGCCGGCCGCCGCGAACGGCCCCTATCATCTGGGGCTGGGTGACAAGCGCCGCGCACCGGCCCGCCTCGTCGGCCTCGATGGCCACGGGCGCCTCCAGCGTCACCATCTCCACGCCCTCCGCAACGGCGCTCTCCACCTCCGCAGGCAACGCCGTCATGTCCTCTTTGCGGCGCCGGTACACCACCGACACTTCGTCGGCGCCCGCGCGCACCGAGGTGCGCGCGCAGTCCATGGCCACGTTGTCGCCGCCCACCACAACCACTTTCTTGCCCGCGAAATCGGGGTAGTCGCCGTCTCCGATGCGCCCGAGCATCTCCACGGCCGACATCACGCCCGCAGCGTCCATGCCCTCGATGTCCAGCCGCTTGCCCGCCTGCGCGCCCACGGCAACGTACACCGCATGGTAGGTGCCGACGATGTCGCGCAGCTCCTCCGCCCCGATGCGCTCGCCGCAGCGCACGGTGATGGTGCCCGACCCCAGAATGCCGCGAATGTCCTCGTCCAAGCGCTCGCGCGGGAAGCGGTACGAGGGAATGCCGTAGCGAAGCATGCCGCCTAACTGCTCGCGCGCCTCGAACACCGTCACGCGATGACCCATGAGCGCGCAGAAGTACGCGCAGGTCAGCCCGCTTGGGCCGCCGCCGATGACGGCCACCGTCCGCGCGGTGTCCACGCTGCGCGGCGCCGGGGGCACGGTGTCGGCGGGCGCCTGGTCGACCGCGTACTTCTTGATGCCGCGGATGTTCACGGGCGCATCGACGAGCAGGCGGCGGCAGCGCTCCTCGCACGGGTGCTCGCACACAAGCGCGCACGCCGTGGGAAACGGGTTGTCCTTGCGCACCATGTTCACCGCGCCGGCGTAGTCGCCCTCGGCCACGAGCGCGATGTAGGCGGGCGCGTTCACGTGCGCGGGGCACAGGGTTTCGCAGGGGACCGACTGGCCCACGCCCGCGCGGCACGCGCCGTGCAGGAGGTGGCTTTCGTACTCGGCGGAAAACTCGTCCATGCCCGCAAGCAGCGCCTCGGCCGCCTCGTAGCCGATGGCGCAGTCGGCGGTGTCGCGCACCATCTCGGCAAGGGCGCGCAGGCGCGCGACGTCGTCCTCGCAAGCCTCGCAGGCCGCCACCCGTTCGAGCAGCGCCACAAGCTGGGGCAGCCCGTCGCGGCACGGAACGCACTTGCCGCAGGTCTGCGCCGCACCGTCGCGCAAAAGCGACAATTGGGCCACAAGCGGGCACACGCCCGGAGGGGTGGCTTCCACCCGCCGTGCATGCCTGTTCAGCTGTCGTGCGATGCGCGCGTCGTCCTTCGACTTCGGCGCGATCGAAAGTGCGGCCACGTTCGTCCCCCATGTCCGATGCGGTGCATCGCTCAAGTGTTCGTGCGGTGATGCTCCAAAGTAGCCGATGCTCCCCTGCGACGTAAAGCCGCCCTCGCGCATCGACACGAAAACGCCGGGAAACAACCATATACGCCGTGCAGCTGCGCGGAGCGCGGCGCGCGGGACTCCAACGCAGGAGCCGCATCCCTTTCCGGCGCCGCCCTTCCCAAGCGCCGCCGTCTCGCCTACCTCAGAACCTCCGGGTTCAGGCAGTCGGACAGCCGGCGGCCCAGCACCCCGTCTATCGCGTTTCGCATGGCGCGCGTGCGCAACTCCAGCCCGGACTCCTCCGACCAGTACGCCGCATGCGAGGTGAGCACCGTGCGCGGGGCGCGCAGAAGCGGATGGTCGGGGCTGACCGGCTCCCCTTCGAACACGTCGATGCCCGCGCCCCACAAACGCCCCGCCTCAAGCGCGGCGGCCAAGGCGCAGGTGTCCACCACGGCCCCACGCGCCGTGTTCACCACCACCGCGTCGTCTTTCATGAGCGCTATCCGGCGCGCGTCCAGCAGATGGCGCGTGTCGGGCGTGAGCGCGGTGTGCAGGCTCACCACATCGCTCGCGCGCAGAAGCTCGTCAAGCTCAAGCGCCTCGTAACCCTCCGGCGTGCGCCGCCCCGCAGGCTGCGAGCGCGACCAGCACACCACCCGAAACCCCAGCCCGGCCGCCTTGCGCGCGGTCGCGCGGCCGATGTCTCCCATGCCCACCACGCCAAACGTCCGCCCGTGCACCTGCCCGAGCGGTCGGCGCCGCGCGTAGTCCCACACCCCGGCGCGCACGTCGGCGTCCACCTCGTTTATGCGACGCAGAACGCACAGCGCAAGCGAAACGGCGTGATCTGACACCACCTCGGTCCCGTAACCGGGCACGTTGCACACCGCCACGCCGCACTCGGTGGCGGCCTTGACGTCGATGTTGTCGTAGCCCACCCCCGTGCGGCTGATCACGCGCATGCGCGGAAGCGCCTCTATCACCGCGCGAGACAAATCCCCGTACGACGTGACCACGCCATCTGCATCGGCCGCCACGCGCACGATCTCGTCCGGAGGGCACCTTTTGCAGCACGCGAACTCCACGCCCGCCTCGCGCGCCAAGCGCTCCTCCACCTCCGCGTCCTCGAAATCGCTCTCCACCATCACGATCTTCGCCATGCCGCGCCTTTCTGCCCGCAAGCCTCGCCGCCGCGCCAAAACCGCGCCCGGAACCATGCCGCCTTGACGGGGGCCGCTTCTTCCAGTAGGGTCACCTCGAACAGCGAACCATACTAGGGAAAGGTCGTTTCATGGGCAAGCCGGTCGACGGACGAAAGGTCGCCATCATAGGATGCGGGTTCGTGGGCTCTGCCACGGCGTTCACCCTCATGCAAAGCGGATTGTTCTCGGAGATGGCGCTTGTGGACGTGGACCGAGAGCGCGCCGAGGGAGAGGCCCTCGACATCAGCCACGGCATGCCCTTCGCCAGCCCCATGAACATCTACGCGGGCGACTACGACGACGTGGCCGACGCCGCCATCATCGTGATCACCGCCGGCGCCAACCAGCAGCCGGGCGAGACGCGCATCGACCTTGTGAACCGCAACGTCGCCATCTTCAAGAGCATCCTGGCCGAAATCCGCGCACGCGAATGCAGCGGCATCCTGCTTGTCGTGTCGAACCCGGTGGACGTGCTCACCTACGTCTCGCTGCGCCTCTCCGGGCTGCCCGAGCACCGCGTCATCGGCTCCGGCACCGTGCTGGACACCGGTCGCCTGAAACACGCCATCGGCGAACGTTTGGGCGTCGATTCCCGCAACGTGCACGCGCGCATCCTGGGCGAGCACGGCGACAGCGAGCTTATCGCCTGGTCGAGCGCGCACGTGGCGGGCATTCCGCTGGAAGACTACTTCAACATGCGCACGGAGGGCTCCTACGAGGAGTTCCGCACCGAGATGAGCGACCTTGTGCGCAACTCGGCCTACGAGATCATCAAGCGCAAGCGCGCCACCTACTACGGCATCGCCATGGCCGTGTCGCGCATCTGCCGAGCCATCGTGCGCGACGAGAAGTCGGTGCTTTCCGTGTCCAACTTCATGCAGGGCGAGTACGGGATAGGCGACGTGGCGCTGTCCACCCCCTGCATCGTGGGCAAAGACGGCGTGGAGGCGCGCATGCCCCCGTCGCTCAACTACCGCGAGCAAGCCAAGCTCAAGGCGTCGGCCGACACGCTGAAGCAGGTCATCGCCGGGCTGGATTTGAAATAGAACAAGCTAGCGATCGCCGCGACGGCGAGCCAGCATGCGAACGACACGTTGCGCTTCGCCTTTCCAATGACGAAGCGCCGCGTGCGGCGCGCAGATTGAGTCCGAAGCGACGCAGGAGAGGGAGGAGGTCCGGTCGTGCCACGCAAGAAGACAGTCGTCCTGACAATGGTCGCAGCGTTCGGATTCGGATTCTACCAAGGCGCCCAGATGCTCTCGTTCGTCGTGGGCCATTACACGAGCAACCCGTTCTCCCTTTTCGGACTCTTCGTGGAAGGCGCTGTTTACCTTGCTTTCGCCTGCCTGTCCTGGCACGGAAAGGAGGTCCGCCCAAAGCCCCTTTTCGCGTCAGGGGCCGCCCTCGGCCTGCTGTTTATGGTCCTTGCGCTGATCAACGGGCAGGAACCGTCGTTTCAGCTGGTCTTTCGAACGGTGGCCTCAACCTCGGCGGCGTGCCTGCTGCTTTGCTGGGCCCACGTCTTCTCCGCCCTCCCCCCGTTTCTCTCGTCCGTTTCGATCGCAAGCGCGTTTATGATCTCGGCGCTGGTGAAGCTCTTCTCCGGCTTCGTCGCCGCGCCGGAGACGAGCGAAAGCCTTTACGCGCAACTCCTTGTGTTCTCTTGCTGCCTCGCGCTTCTGCTCTCGGCGGTGAAGATGGCGGACGCCGCTCCTCCAAGGGATCGGGAGGAGAAAGATCGCGTCCTATCCTCCGCGCAAACAACCCCGCAGCGCCTTCGCCGGCTCTACGTTGGCGCAGCCGCTTTCTCCGTCGCTTACGGCATGGCGCTTCAAAGCGACATCGAGGCGCAGGCTTCCCACTACGCCCAGTCGGAGCACACGGCGCTGATAACCTTTCTCCTTGCCTGCGCCATTTTGATCCTCTCCCTGCTGGGAAGCTTCAAAGGAAACGCGAACTACCTCTTCGTCATTGTCGCCCCATGCTTCGGCCTGACCATCGCGCTCAAGGACACGCTCGCAGCCGATCCGGGCATCGGGGGATCCGTCAACACCGCGGTGCTGAACCTTTACTACCTCATGCTCTGGATCATGCTCGCAAAGGAGGCGAATCGGAGAATCTACCCCGCTTTCTTCCTGTTCGGCATCGGACTCGCCATCTCCCGGATGGCCCTGCTGTGCGGAAGGGGAGCCGCCGCGCTCCTGTCATGGGAGCCTGCGTCGAGCTGGCTGGGCGGCGACGCCGACGCAAGCCTCCCCCTCCTGGTCATGCTCGTTGCGGCCTGCCTCTTCATCGCCTCGAACGAAAAGGAGCGGAAGGCCGGCGAGCCCTCGCAACCGCTCGCTGAGAAAAGCGAGCCGAGCGACCCGTGGATCGTGGCCCCTGGGACGGAGAACCCCCAGATCCAAGCAGCCTGGGGCAAGCTCTCCGAGGAGCACGGTCTGAGCAAACGGGAGGGAGAGATCCTGTTCGAATTCTTGCAGGGCAGAAGCTCCTCTTACCTTGCAGACCATCTCTTCATCTCCGAGCACACCGTCAAAACGCATATCAGGCGGGGGTACGAAAAACTTGGGATCCGCAATCGCCAAGAACTCATAACCCTTGTGCAAGACCAACTTGTCTCTTAGAGTTTTCGCAGATCAATGTATTATGTAGCACCAAACTCGCTACAAAGGCCACCGCTTTTTCATACCGTTTTCGCTATGGCGGCGCCCCTCGGGCACGCGCAGAATAGCCTCCAAGGTTCGAAAAACCGACCAAGGAGGAAACATGAGGGAAATCGACAGAAGGAGCTTCGTCAAAACGGCGATGGCGGCGGGAGCGGGAGCCGCAGCCCTTGGGTTGGCGGCGTGCGCGCCCGGCCAGAAGCAGGCGAGCTCGCAGGCAACGAGCGCCGAGCTTCCATCCGAATGGACCAGCGAGCATGACCTGGTTGTCGTTGGCGCGGGAGGAGCGGGGCTCGCAGCCGCGCTCGAAGCGTCCCGCGCCGGCGCGAGCGTGATGGTCCTCGAGTGCGAGAACTCGCACCTGTTCTCGAACACGGCGCTCTGCGGAGGGGTGGTCATGGGCTGCTGCAGCTCAATCCAGAAAGAGGCGGGCGTCGAGGACTCCGTGGAGGAGTTCAAAAAGTACCTCGACGCCATCAACGACGGGCTTGACAGCCAAAACCTCACCCACCTCTGGGCGGAGAAGTCGGGCGAGACCATCGACTGGCTGAGGGAGGCCGGAGCGGACTTCCCGGTCGAGAAGCTGTACAAATCGGGAGCCGAAGACGCTTACGCCGACGTCACGAAACCGGTCGCGCGCGGCGTTATCGCGTTCGACAGCAAAGGAGCCTCCATCTGCGACGCGCTTTACCAGCAGGCCGTCGCGAAGGGAGCGGAATTCGCTTTCGGAACGCTTGCAACCGGCCTTTATCAGGACGAAACAGGCAGGGTGTGCGGTGTCTCCGCAGATGACGGAACCTCACGCAAGGCGAACAAGGGAGTCATCATAGCCTCGGCCGGGTTCTCCCGGAACAAGGACATGCTCCGCAACTTCATGCCCGACCTCGTGGACGGCGCCTCGAACGGCTCGAGCCGCCAGCAGGGGGACGGCATCGTCATGGGCCAGCGCCTCGGCGCGAAGCTCACGAACATGTGGGCCACGCAGACCACCGGGAAGGGGATCGACACAGGCCAAGGCAGCGCTCCTTTCTTCGTGCTCCCCAACTGGGGGAACCAGTGCATATGCATCGACATGGACGGCACGCGCGCCTTCGACGAGGGCATGATGGGCGAGCTCATGAGCGTCGAGATCATAAACAACCACGACGGTTTCGTGTGGGCGGCCTGGGACGACAAGGTGGTGCAGCAGGGTCCGGCCGTCATCACCGTTCCCCCGCTGTCCGAAGGCTTGCGAAGCGAGATCGATTCGGGCGCCATCCTCAGCGCGAACACGCTCGAAGAGCTTGCGGAGAAAATCGGCGTGCCTGCCGAGGTCTTCGTCGCCGAGGTCGACAAGCTCAACTCCTTCGTCGAGGAGGGCGTCGACAAGGAGTTCGGGAAGGACCAGTCCAAGGGGATGGGGAACAAGATAGACACGCCGCCTTTCTACGCCGGGAAGATCGTGCCCGCTTTCGCCGACACCGCCGGCGGGTTGACCATCAACGAGAAGGCCGAGGTCCTCGACGTCGACGACCAGCCCATCGCCGGGCTGTACGCCGCAGGGAGCACGACGGGAGGATGGCGGGGGCGGATTTACCCCGGAAGCGGAACGGCCCTCGGGTTCGGCTTCACGTTCGGCCGCATAGCCGCGCAAAGCGCGCTCGCATGAGCTTGGCACGGCCCCGCCCTGTTGCGGCGGGGCCGCCCACTTGGGCGCGAGCGCGCCGTCAGTCCCGCCACTTCGTGCGCAGCTCCCAGAACGCCACGGCGCTGGCGGCGGCCACGTTGAGCGAGTCCACGCCGTGGTCCATGGGGATGCGCACCACGTAGTCGCAGGCGGCCACCGTGGAGGGCGCCAGCCCGTCGCCTTCGGTGCCCAGAACGAGCGCCAGGCGCTCGCACGCGCGCAGGCGCGCATCGTGCAAGGGCAGCGCGTTATCGGCAAGCGCGAGGGCGGCGGTGGAGAATCCGAGCGAGCGCAGAAGCGGCACGCCTTCGGCAGCCCAGTCGCGCTCGCAGCCGATGCGCGTCCACGGCACCTGAAACACCGTCCCCATCGACACGCGCGCGGCGCGGCGGTAGAGCGGATCGTGGCACGACGGCGTGACGAGCACCGCGTCGATGCCGAGCGCGGCCGCCGAACGGAACGCGGCGCCGACGTTCGTGTAGTTGGTCACATCTTCGAGCACGGCCACGCGGCGCGCGTCTTTCAGCAGGTCGAGCACGCTCGGCAGCGCGGGGCGGCGAAACGCCGCAAGCGCCCCGCGCGTCACCTCGTAGCCGGTCACGGCGCGAAACTGCTCGCGCGTGGCCAGCAGCACCGGAAAGGCCGGGTCGTCTGCCAGCATGCGCTCGATGAGCGGCATCGTCTGATCGAGCCAGCGCTCCTCCAAAAACAGCGACACCGGACGCACGCCCGCATCGAGCGCCCGTTCGATCACCTTGCGCGACTCGCCGATGAACAGGCCGTTCGCGTAATCGGGATCGTCACGCAGCCGCGCGTCGGTCGCCCCCGCGTACACGGCGAGCCGAACATCGCCCGTCCCGTCCAACCGCACGATGGGCATGGCCCCTCCTTTCTCCTCGCCGTCCATGGTACCACCGAACGACGCTGCCCCGCTCCGAAAGCACCCCAACTGCGGCCGCGCTCCCTGCGCGCCGAAAAGGCGCCGAGAACGCGCCAACCGCAGCCCCCATCCACCCCGCCTCCGAACGCGACCGCAGGCCCGAACCCACGCCGCATGAGGGCCACCGACTTCGACGGCGCCCCACAGCCCCGCCCGCCCCCGAACGCACCCGCGGGTCCCCTGCGGAGTGGCGAGAAATCACCGAAATCGGAAGATCGAACGGGCGGACGCAAGCGTCATGGCGGGTACGCGATAAAAAAGCCCAGGTCGCACGAAATCGAAACACGACCTCCGGCACCGAAGCCGCCGACATCCTTCCGACTTCGGTGATTTCTCGCCATCTCGGGCCAACTATGGACGTCGGCCTCCCGCGTTAGCCCGGCCGGCCTCCCGCGCCAGCGCGCTCCTCGCCGCGCACGAGGTCGAGCAACTCCTGGCGATCATGCACGTCGAGCTTGCCGTAGATGCGTCGCGAATGAGTGCGCACCGTGTTCTCGGACAGATAAAGCGTCTCGGCGATGTAGGGACGCGACCTCCCCTTGCACAGGTACTGCATAATCTCCACCTCACGCGGCGAGAGGCCATACGCCTCGCCCACCGCCGCACAGCGCCCATCGATACCGTCGGCCTCGTCGATGGCGCGGTGCGCAGGCCCGTTCAAATCGGACAACAGCAACTGCACGTCAGGCGAGCGCGAAGGCAAAAAGAACGCCGTCATGACCACCGTCACCACAAGCAAAAACGAAGCGACGGCCGGGTTGAGCGACTCCAATCCCAAAAAAGACGCCGAGCAGCGTCCAAACCAGTCAGGCAGCGAGTAAAGGAGCATGCCAGGACAGAACACGAGGAAGGGGCGAAACGAGCTGTGATGCGCGACGTTGGCCAACGCCAACCACAGAAACATCTTCGCCACCACCACGGCCGCCCCCGTGAACGCTTGGATGAACTGCGCCATGCCAAATGCAACCAACATGAACAACGCAAGGGCCATGAGCACGTAGGTGAAGCGCCATACCACGGTGATGTCGAGGCCCCGACGACGCTCGAACACCCACCAGCCCACAAACGCGCAAAACAAGAGCAGGATCATCTGCGAGAGCAGGGTGTACGCCGGCGTGGCCTCCGACCCGAAGCTATAGTGGCCGGTGCCGTGCTTGAGCGTCATATTGAGGATGGACCACATAAAGAAGAACACCGCCATAGCCACCACAATGCGCGCGAACGACCTCAGAGATGCACGACCGAACCATAGTTCCGCCGCACGTTCGCTCGAAGACGATCCGTCCTCCCACCGCGCGCCCAGCGCGGCCATCGACAGGAACGGAAGCGGAAGCATGAGCGCCATCGTCACCTCCTGCGGCACGAGGGCGGTCACGCACTTCATGGCGGCCACAAGCACAATGGCCAGCACCAGGGCGCGCGCCACCTCGTTGATGGAAGAACCCGCATAGCGGGTCCCCCAGCGGGCCACCATCCAGCATTCGGCCAAGGCGAACAGCCCCAAGGCCCCGACGTCCGCAAACGGAGGATACGACGCCGATCCAACCCACAGGATCACGAAAGATCCCGCATAGGCCACCGCAGCAGCCCAGTCGATCGCACGCGTCGCGCGAGCCGGCATGCCCGCACGCGACAAGACCGCGCACAGAAGCACCGTCGCCAGCACAACCGCGCCCGATTTGTTGAGCCACCAATAAGAAAACGACGCGTCGTAGCTCAGCGCGCTCACCCAGTTGGAGCAGGTGTACCATACGAAAAAGCCCGTCGCCATAGCTGCCGTGGCCATCCGCCGCCCCGCCAACTTTCGCATGTGCGCCCCCTTTCCTCGTCGCGCATTATCGCATGGCGGCACGCGCTGCACGCCCTCCAAACGACCTCTCAGAACAAGTTCGCCCGATTCGGGCGACAGCTCAACCCGCCCTTTGCTCCGATCCGGGCCTCGCACGCCCTTGGCCAACCGGCGTATCGTCGGCATCGTCGATGCGGATCCCAGCGACAAGCAAGCCCGTCGCAACCGCACCAGGAACGAATCCCGCGAATGCAAGGAGGAATCAATGGACAAAAGAAGCCTGCTCTCGAGGAGGAACTTCATCAAAACCGGCAGCGCGCTAGCGCTTGGAACGGCGGCTCTCGGTCTGGCCGGCTGCGCAGGCGCCCCTGCGGCGAACACGGCCAACGACGCCGCAACCTCACCTGCCGACATCGAATGGGACGAGGAGTTCGACGTCGTGGTGGTGGGCGCGGGCGCGGCAGGCCTCGCAACGGCCGCCGCGATGGCAACCGAAGGCGAAGGCCTGACCACGCTGCTCCTGGAAAAGGGCGCCATGCCCACCGGAAGCGGCAACTCGCCGGTGTGCAGCGGATCGTTCCACATCACCGACGACCCCGACAATTTCGCCCTTTACGTGAAGGCGCTCGTCGAGGGCTTCACGTGCACGCCTGAGTCCATGTACGAAGTGTACGCCCAAGGCGCAGCCGAGAACTGGGAATGGCTCACGGGCCTGGGTATGCTCGAAAGCGATGTGAAGATCACCCCGCAGGCGGGCAAGGCGGAGTACTACGAGATAGAGCACCACGACGCATTCTCGAAATGCCAGTTCAATGCCGATAACACCGACCGCCCCGCGCACATCAGCATCTTTCTGAGCGAATTTCTGGACCAGCATCCCGACGCCGTGACGCGCCACACGAACACGCCCCTCACCGCACTCGTGCAGGATCCTCAGACAAGGGCCGTGCTCGGCGGCGTGTACGAGAAGAGCGGCAAAAGCGTGTACGTGAAAGCCAGGCGCGGCGTGGTCATGTGCTGCGGCGGCTTCGAGAACGATCCCGAGATGCTGCAAGACTACCTCTCGTTCGAGCGCATGCACGCCGCCGGGGCCACCATGAACACGGGAGACGGCCACCGCATCTGCGCAAAACTTGGCGCAAGCATGTGGCACATGAACAGCTTCGCGGGTGCGTGGTCAAACGGCATCAGCATCGACGGCGAGAAGATGATGGCCTACCGCACCCTCAAGAAAGCGCAGGGCATCGTGGTGGGAGTCAACGGGCGCCGCTTCTACCAAGAGTGGGAGGGCACCACCATGTTCACACCCGGCGAAGAAGGCCCGCTCGAACTCCACTACGGCTGCCGGCACGGTCATCAGAACTTCGGAGGCGACTGGCGCTGCCTGCCCTTGCCGCCCAAACAGTGGTTCATCTTCGATTCCGAGGGACTGAGGTTCAGCGCCTACCTTGGCGCGAATTCCACGAGCAACACGCTGCAGAACCAGACGGAGACGACGGAGAACGACCCGAGCATCGACCCCGTGGCCGATGGCTACGCCTACATCGCCGACACCGTCGAGGACCTTGCTGTGCAGATAGGCGTTCCAGTTGACGAGCTGACGAACACGGTAAACCGCTGGAACGCCTCATGTGACAACGGCGAAGACGAGCAGTTCCATCGCCCGGCCGACCAGATGACGCCCGTGCGCACGCCTCCGTTCTACGCCATCGAGTGCATTCCCGAAATACTCAACACCGACGGCGGCCCACGCCGCAACGAGAAAGCGCAGATCATCGACGTGGACGGCGAGCCTATCCCCAACCTGTACTCGTCAGGCGAGTTCGGTTCTATCTGGGCGTCGAAGTACCAAGGCAGCGGAAACATCACCGAGTGCATGGTGTTCGGCCGCATCGCCGCCCGCGAACTGATCGCGAAGGAGTAGCGAACCCCTGTCTCCCACCTGCGACTGCCCCGCCCCTCCCGGGGCAGTCGACGCCCCGCCCCGAAAGCACTCCGGTTGCAACCGCACGGAGAAAGGCATCGCAAACGCGCATCCCCGCCTCCGAACGCACCCGCAAGTCCGAACCCCCCTGCGGAGTGGCGAGAAATCACCGAAATCGGAAGATCGAACGGGCGGACGCGAGCGCCATGGCAGGTACGCGACAAAAAAGGCCAGGTCGCACGAAATCGAAACACGACCGCCGACACCGAAGCCGCCGACATCCTTCCGACTTCGGTGATTTCTCGCCACCCGAACCCCCGTCCGCTGCTAAGCCACCGTTGACATGGGCCGGCCACCCGCCAGCGAGGTCCGCGTCAACGCTGGTTTATCAGAGAGAACCCCCGCCTTGGCCGCGAATCGCGCCCTGTGGCACACTCGAAGCCCTTTTCGCGGTCCTCTCGACTGCAGCGACCGGAAAAGCCCAGGTCGCAAAAACCGCGATCCGGCCTTGCCACGGAAAACCGCCCCTTTGCGTGCCATAGGGTTCATTTTGCGGCCAAGACAGGGGGAGGGGGCCTTCGGAGGACCTCGGTGCGCCGGGAGGGGGCCGGGCGGCCGCAGGACCCGAGAATCCTCCAGATGAGCGCAGCGCCTCAGAGGTCGAGCAGCCGCGCGCCCGTCTCGGCGATGCGGGCGGCAAGGCGCCCGCGCGAAACCGCGCGCAGATCGGCCAGGTCGTCGAGCATGCGCTCGAGGAGCGCGACCTCGGCCGCAGGGTCGTACGGATCGCCGGACTGCCCGGGCGCGTCGGTTTCCAGCAGCAGACGGTCCTCGGGGATGGCCCGCGCGTACGCCCGCCCGCGCCTCGAAGCCAGCATGCGCGGGTTCAGCGAGAAAAAGCAGCCCGCGTCCACGGCCCGACCCAGCTCGTCGGAGGTTCCCGAGAACCAGTGGAACACCACCGCGTTGCCGCCGAGCGCGCCCGCCCCCGCAAGCGCGTCAAGCACGTCGGCTGTGGCGCGCACCGCATGGACCGACAGCACGCGTCCCCCGTCCACGCACGCCTCCGCCACGCGCGCAAACGCCGCCACCTGCGCCTCACGCGCGCCCTCGCAGCGCTTCCCGAAGTCAAGCCCCACCTCGCCAATGAAGCGCGTCGCTCTAGCCAAGCGCGCGAACGCCTCCACGTCCGCCTCCCCGCAGCGACCCTCAGCGACCCACCACGGATGCAACCCCAGCCCCACACGCATGTTTTCGCAGCCCGCGAGCAGCGCCGAGGAGCGTTCAAAGCCCGACGGCTCCACCGTGACCGAGAACGCCCCCGCCTCGCGCTTTGCCAATCCGCGCGCCGCCGCCCGCGCATCCGGCGCAAAGTCCAGATGACAGTGCATGTCGAACAGCTGCAACCCCGTCATCGTCCGCGCTCCACGCCGGCCAGTTCGCAAAGCACCTCGCCGGCGATCATCTGCCCCATGATGGGAGGCACGAACGAGGCCGTGCCGAGGTTCGACCGCTCGCGCCGCTGCGCGCCCTCGCGCACGGGCACGTCCACGGGCTGCTCGCACGAGTAGAGCACGCGCAGGCGGCGGATGCCGCGCTTGCGGCCTTCCTTGCGCATGATGCGGCACAAGGGGCAGTTCACCGTGTCGTACACGTCGGCCACGCGAAAGCACTCGGGCCGCAGCTTGTTCGCCGCCCCCATGCTGCTGATCAGGCGCAGGCCGTGCTCGTCGGCGTACTGGGCGATGGCGAGCTTCGTCGAGACGGTGTCGATGGCGTCCACCACGTAGTCCACTTGGCCGGCGTACGCGCCCAGAAACGCGGGCACGTCCTTGGCCAGGAGGAACCGATCGAGCGCCTCCACCTGCGCCGCCGGATTGATGTCGGCGATCATCTCCCGCACGACCTCGGCCTTCTTGCGCCCAAGCGTGCTGTGAAACGCGATGGCCTGGCGGTTGATGTTGCTTTTCTGCACCACGTCGCGGTCAAGCACCACGAACCGCCCCACGCCGCCGCGCGCCAGCGCCTCGACGCAGTTCGACCCCACGCCGCCAAGCCCCAGCACCATCACCGCAGATGCCGCCAAACGCTCGACGCCGCCGCGCCCCATGATGAGCTCGAGCTTTTCCGTGGCGCTCCCGCCGCCTGCCTCCATGACCCACCGCTCCTTTCCGTCGGCGACCATGGTAGCACGGCGCGGCGCGCACGCCCTGCGAAACGCCGGAAGCGCACGAGGTCAGCAGTCGTTCGACAGTGCTATCTCCTCGTCTATCATATCGAGAATCTCCTCGCGCGACCCCACTCCCAGTTTTCGGTAGATATGGCGCACATGGGTCTTCGTCGTCTCGGGAGAGACGACAAGCTCGTCGCTTATTTCGGTCCTCGACATTCCCTTGGCCAGATACGCAAGAATCTCCCTTTCCTTGAGCGTAAGATCGCACTGCGACGCAATGCGATCGCAGCAATACGCTATCTGCCGCTCGCTTCTATGCCTGTCGATCACACGCTCCATCCCCCATCCTTCGACGAAATTGTTGCGGTTCGAAAGGAACAGGGCGCTCACGAGCAAAAGGAGCTCCACGGAAAGCACAAGCGCGAACGCTTCCTCCCCGAACGCCGCCACCGGCCGACCGAGAACGGCGTAACCCGCAAGATACCCGAAAAAACGGCCAAGCGTCCACACCCCAACGTTCAAGGAGACGGTCCAGAGGGGAGACAGGCTCCGCGTGCGAATCAGGTGGGCGTAAAGCCCCCACACCAAAAGCTCGATGAACCGGTACCCCGCAACGAAGAGCATGTAGCCTTCGGGGGACAGCGTTCCCGAATACAACATGAGCGCGAGCCCCGCAGCCGCCACGAGAAACCCGGCTTTGTAGATGAGGTCGTTGAAATTCACCTTGAGATACGCCATGCATGCAAGCAGCCCGAAGGCGGCGCAGGCATAGGAAGCCAGTCCGTAATCGGACCAGTACGATCCAAATTCAAACACCGCGGAAACCGCTCCGAACGAACCTGTCCAGACGATCGTCGTGATGGTGAGCTTCCACGGAATGCGAACCGAATCCGCCGACACGACAGACGACGACTCCGACATCGCGCCCCCTTCGAGAGCCGCCCGCTTTCGTGACACCGCCCTCAGCGAAAACGCACAAACCACTGCAAGCAGCACAAGCGCGATCTGGGAAACCAGCACGGGAGCCGATGCGAGGACGAAAGCCGCAGCAGCGCTCGCAACGGTCGCGATCGCTCCGCACAAAAGCGTCTTATGGGCCCCTATCATCCCAAACGACATCCCGCATTCCAAACACAGCAGCGCAATGCCAATGCCGCCAAAGAGCGATCTTGCTGCCACAAGCCCGATCAGGACAACCGGATCGTCAAAACCGATCTGGAACACCGCAAGCGCAAGAAAGGAGGCGAGCGCAAGCGAGGTGCTCACAACGTACGGAGAGAACCCGCGGGGAATTCGCTTCCCATGCAGACGATAGACAACGGCAAACACAAGCAACGTCGATCCGAGAAAGGCGAAGAAGGAGAGCCTGTCGAACAAGACAAAGAAAAGCGGCACACCCTGCCCGGCCAACGACTCCTGAAAACGAGCGGCCGAGTTCGACAGGAGCCATGGCCACAGCCAGAACACGCAGAAGCTGACCCAGAGGGCCGTATCCTCTGCAGCGGTTTCAGCTATCGACCGCGCAAGCCGACCGACCCTCGTCTTCGTGCGACCACCGTCTTGCATCCTCGCCCCTTCCCCGAAACGCCACGACGAACCGCCAACCCCTTGATTTACCGGGAAACAAGCTTGTCACCCGGTGCGGGTGAGAGGGGAAGTCCAAAAATCCCCCACCCCTAGTGACCATTTGACCTGCGAAAATAGATTTCACTCGCAGCAAATAGCCATTGAACTCAACCGCTATTGTATGCCATATTCAAAACGTCGAATCAATCCCGATTCGACAAAGATCGCAAGCAAGGGAACATGAGGGAACAGGAGGAGGATCATGCCCGAAAAACCCATCACTCGACGCGCGTTCCTGGAGTTCGGAGGCGCCGCAGCATTGACGGCCGGAGCGATAGGCCTGACAGGATGCTCGCCCCAAGGGCAGGAAGCCGATGAGGCTCGTTCGGCGGCAACCGCTGCGAGCGAGAACGTCTCATGGGACAAGGAGGCCGACGTTGTGATCGTCGGGTTCGGCGGCGCCGGAGGGGCGGCGGCCATCGAGGCGAAACGGGCGGGCGCCGAAGTCGTTGTTTTGGAGGAGCTCGATCACCCCGGAGGATCGACTGCGGCATGCGGGGGATCAATCCTCATGGCGGACACTCCGCTGCAGAAGAAGTTCGGGCTAAAGGACAGCGTGGAGGCCTTCTACGATTACATGTGCGCCGCCGGCGGCGCAGCGGCCAACCAGGAGGCGCTCAAGGTTCTCTGCGATTTCTCGCCGCAACTCTACGACTGGTGCGTCGGATGCGGCATGGATTTCGAAGGCGGCGAGCTGTATCCCGGCCCCCACATCAACAGCTTCAACAAGAAAGGCTACACGCTGTTCTACACCGGCAACGAGCAAGCGCGCGCCTTCGCCGAGATCACCCCGCCCGTTCCCCGTGGCCACTCCTCGCTGCCCAACTCATCGGGCGCAGATGTCTTCTCCGCCCTCCAATCAACCGCTGACGCCTTAGGCGTCGAGGTGCTCACGGAGACCGCCGGAAAGCGCCTCGTGACGGACGCCGAGGGGCGCGTTGTAGGCGTGTCGGCAGAGGGGAAGGACGGCGAAATCGCCATCCGCGCACGCAAGGCCGTTGTCCTGACTGCCGGAGGATTCGCCGACAACGAGAGCATGATGGCCGAGCATTACCCGCACACCAACAGGCATGGCCAATCCCTCATCTCGGCAGGTAACGAGAACGGATCGGGCATCCTCATGGGGCAGGCCGTCGGCGCCGCCACACGCGGGATGGGATGCTTTCAGATAGGCAAGCCGCTATCCACAATGAGCGACGCCCTCCCGCGCGGAGTGCTCGTGGACGGGCACGGACGCCGCATCGTCGCCGAGGACGAGTACAACACGTTCGTTGGGAGGGCCATCATGGCAGCGTCGACCGAGCGCTGCTTCCTCATCCTTGACGACCGAGCCGAAACGGAGGGAGGCGCCGCAAAGATACTCGGGGAGCCGGTTGCCACGTGCAACTCCATTGACGAGGTGGCAGCAGCCGTGGGCGCCAACCCGGCCGTGATGGGCGCAACGATCGCCTTCTACAACGAGTCCGCATCCCTAGGGGAGGATCGCGAGTTCGGCAAAGACCCGCAATTCCTCGTCCCGCTCGAGCAGGGTCCCTACCACGTGCACGCATGCGGTTCGGAGGCATGCGTGATCGGCACATGCGGCGGCCTCAAGATAGACACCGACGCGCACGTACTCGACCGCGACGGCAACGTCATCCCAGGCCTGTACGCCGCAGGGCGAAACTCGGGCAGCATCTTCGGTTGGTACATGGGAAGCGGGGCGTCAGTCGCCGACGTCCTCACTTTCGGCATCATCGCCGGAAGGAACGCCGCCGCCGAGTCCGGCAGCGAGGAAACGGCCGCCTAACCCTGCGCGAAGCGGAAACCTCGCACCTTGCGCTTTGCATCGCCTTGCGCTCACGCGCCACGCCTAGGTCGGCTCTCCTATGCCGAGCCGCCTCAGATCGGCTGCGAAGCGTTCGGACGCAAGGCCCAAGCCTTCGAAGCCCGCCGCGCGGCCGGGCAGCTCGTCGTTGGCGAAGCGGCACAGCTCGGGCTGGAAGGAGCTCTCGGGGTCGACGCGCGCCGGCCCCGAGAGCAGCTTGTCCGCCAGCACGTTGAGAAACGCCACCGGTCGCCGCCCGTGGGTGCGCGTGACCTCGGGAGCTCCGGCGAAAAACAAGTACGCGTCCGCCGCAGGCCCGCCCACGCCCGCCTGCGCAAGCGCCGCGCGCATCGACGCGACCGCAACACCCTCCCAGCCCGCCCAGTCGCCCGGCTGCATGCATGCCGCTGCAAGAAAGCGGTTGCTCGCGTTCACCGCCAGCAGCACGTCGCACCCGTCGAGCCGCACGCGATGCGCCTCCCAGCAAAACAGCGGATCGTCCGCCTCGCCGTAGGGCGGGCGCGGCAGCCGTAAGAACCGCTGCAACGGTATGGTGACGCCCAGCTGCACAACCCCTCCTTCTCCGGTCGTCCTCTCGCTGCGCACAGTATACCCGGACGCGCGCGTGCGCGCAGGCAAGAAGACGTCCGTTCGCCCCGCCCGTGCTCGCCGGCATCGGGCTGCCTCCCCGCCAACACCCGCGAAGCCGGCTCGCCACACGCGCCCCGCCCCCGCCGAACCCCTCGCCCTTGCCTTCCGGCACCGCGCATGCTATACTCTCGCGCGCAACCAACCCGCAGGCGCCCCTATGCCAAGCGCCCGCCGACGACAGGAGCGCGATACATGAAGTTCTAGCGATGCCGCCCATCCGACACGTCCGCTGCGCCCACGCGGCGCGGCCGTGCGCGGACCCGCATCGCAGCTTCATGCCCCTGGCCCACCGGACCGCCCGGTCCGCCCTTTCCGCGAACCCCTGCGACCCGCCCGCGCACGGCCTCTTGCCATCAGGAGGTCATCTATGGTTCTCACCCTTCGCAACATCGCCTACACCTACCCCGCATCGCCCGAGCCGGCCCTTCGCAACGTCTCCGCCACCTTCGCCGTCGGCTGGTGCGGCATCGTCGGCGACAACGGATGCGGCAAAAGCACGCTCGCCCGCATTGCCTGCGGACTGCTGGCACCCGACGCCGGCGAGGTGTTTCCGCACCTCGCAAGCGCCTACTGCCCCCAAAGCGCCGCCGAACCGCCCGCCCTGCTGGAGGACTTCGCCTGCGACTTCTCGCGCGAGGCCGTCCTTTTGCGCGCAAGCCTGGGCATCGAGGATGACATGCCCTGGCGCTTTGACGCCCTGAGCTTCGGCGAGCGGAAGAAGATCCAGGCGGCCGTCGCCCTTTGGCAAAGCCCCGACGTGCTGGTGCTCGACGAGCCCACGAACCACGTGGACGCCCCTTGCCGGGTTCAGCTCACGCACGCGCTGCGAAAGTTCCCCGGCATAGGGCTGCTCATCTCCCACGACCGCGAGCTGCTGAACAGCCTGGCAAGCAGCTGCCTCATGCACGAGGACGGCGCCTGGGTGCAGCGGCCGGGCGCCTACGACCAGGCGCGCGCCCAAAGCGAGCGCGAGCGGGCAGAGGCTCTGTCCCGGAAGGCGGCCGCCAAGCGGGAGGCGGCCCGCCTTGCCGCCGAGGCCGACGCGCGGGCGCACCAGGCCGCGCGGACGGCGGCGCGCCTGAGCGCCCGCCATCTGGACAAGCACGACAGCGACGGAAGGGCCAAACGACGCCTGGCCGTGTTCACCGGGCAAGACGGCAAGGCGGGCGCGCTCGCGTCCGCCATGGAGGCCCGCGCCGCCCGCGCGCGGCAAAAGGAGCGGCAGATCCGCGTGGCCAAGCGTTACGACGGGTCCCTTTGGCTGGACGCGAAGCCCCATCCCCGGCCGACGCTCTTGTTCATGGACGCGCATGCCGTGCCGTGCGGGCAGGGGATGCTCTCCCTGCCCGCGCTGGCGGTTGGCAGGACCGACCACATCGGCATAGCGGGGCCAAACGGTGCGGGCAAATCAACGCTCGTCCACCATCTTCTGGAGCGCCTTCCGAACGACATCCCCACGCTCGTGGTGCCGCAGGAGGTGCCGCCCAAAGCCGCGCGCGAGGCGATCGAGCGCTTGCGCGCGGCCGACGAGGCCCGCAAGGGACGCATCCTGTCGGTTGTCGCGCAGCTCAACTCGGACGCCGAGCGCATCCTGTCCGGCGAGAACGTGAGCCCGGGAGAGCTGCGCAAGCTCATGGTGGCCGAAGGCGTGCTGGACGGACCGGCGCTCATCGTGATGGACGAGCCCACCAACCACCTGGACCTTCACTCCGCCGAGGCGCTGGAACGGGCGTTGGCGGCCTATCCCGGCGCGCTCGTCGTGGTCTCCCACGACCGGGATTTCCTCGCCGCTTGCACAGGCATCCGCTGGGACGTCGGAGGCGGCCGCGTCGAGGTTCGATGAGGCAGCTCTCTGCCAAACCGCCGTCGACACGGGCAAGCCACCGCTTGCAGGGTCCGTGTCAACGGCGGCTTAGCGGAGAGCAGGGCGAAGGAGGGCGGGACGGCCCACACATGCCCCCGCCGGACCCCGGCCCGCGTCGCCTCCCGCCTCCGCATAACCGCCCCCGGCCCCAAGCGCTTGACGCGAGAACGCGCATGGGGTAGGTTGCGATGCGGCCGATCAAGAAAGAGGAAGCGCATGGAAATCGAGGAAACGCGAACGTTCGACGTGCTCGTGGTGGGAGGCGGCATCGCCGGCACCACGGCAGCCCTGCATGCAGCGCGATCAGGCGCGCGAACGGCGCTCGCATGCGCCGGCGCGCTGTTCTCGGGCTCAAGCTTCTACCCCGGCACGTGGGGTTTGGGGCTTGTGGGCCCGGAATCGCCCGACGACGAGGACGATCTTGTCCGCGCGATACTCGATGTCGGCTGCGGCGTGGCCGACCCCGGCCTCGTCTCGACGTTCGTGCGGGACATCCCCGCCGCCATCGACGGGCTTGAGAAGATCGGCGTGCGCCTCCTGCACCCGGACCGCCCCGACGAGCGGGAGTTCGTGCCCTGCTTCGACCGCAAGCACCGGCTTTGGCGCGGCATCGTGCGCGAAAGCTACGAGGAGGCGGCAGGACGCGAGCTTGCGCGCCTCGGCGTGGAGGTGCTGCCCGGACGCGAGCTTGTCGACCTCGTGGAACAGGACGACGCCGTTGCGGGCGCGGTGCTGGCCGCACGCGACAAGGGGCGTTTCGAGCTGGTGGGAAGCAAGGCGACGGTGCTCGCCACAGGCGGGTTCGGGGGCCTGTTCGAGCGGCGGCTCACCGCCAACGACGTGGCGGGCGGCGCGCACGCGGTGGCGCTCGCGCACGGATGCGCGCTCGTCAACCTCGAGTTCATGCAGATGATGCCGGGCCTTGCGAGCCCCGTGAGCGGCATCGTGTTCAACGAGAAGACGTTTCGCCACGTCGATCTGCGCAACCCGGACGGCACGGATCCTTTCGCGGGCCGACCCGACGTCCAAGCGCTTCTCGAGGAACGCTCGGGCCACGGCCCCTTCACCGCGCGGCTCTCGTCGCGCGCGATCGACCTCGCCATGGACGCCGCGCGACCGGAGGGGCTTGTCGTGCGCTACCGCACCGGAGGCGGAAAGCTTCCCGAATTCGTGCGCACCTACTTCGACTGGCTTGAGGAGGCGGCGGGCGTGCGACCCTCCGACGAGCTGCGCATCGCGCCGTACGCCCATGCGGCCAACGGCGGCATCCTCATCGACTCTGACGGATCCTGCGGCGTGCCGGGCCTGTTCGCCTGCGGCGAGGCCACAGGCGGCATGCACGGAGCCGACCGCATAGGCGGCCTTTCGAGCGCGAACGGCCTCGTGTTCGGCGGGCGCGCCGGACGCGCGGCGGCAACCTGGGCGCAGGGGCGCGGCGACAGAGGGGACGGCGCCTCGCTCTCTGCGGACATCCCCGCAACCGCGCTGCCCGACGCCCCCGCGATCGCGCGCGAGCTGCGCCACATCATGACGGAGTCGTGCATGATCGTCCGCACGGCAGACGGGCTAGAACAAGCCCTCGCCACCCTGCGGCAGCTCTCCGACCGCGCGAAAGACGAAGCGCGCGCCACAAAGGACGCGACGGCGGCTGCCAACGCCTCCCTCGTGCGTCGGCAGCTCGCGCTGGCCGAGGCTTTCGCCGCAACCGCCCTCGCGCGCACGGAAAGCCGCGGCGCGCACTTCCGCGCCGACTTCCCCGTCGCAGATCCCGCCCAGGCCCGCCCGCTGCGCGTCGAGCTGGACGCCGAGGGCCGCCCCCGGACGCTCCCGCTGCCCGCGGATCCCGCCGAGGCGCCTGAGAGGCGCTAGCGGTCGACCTGGCCGGAATCGGCCGAGTCGGCCAGGTCGGCCAAGGTCGTGCCGTTCACATAACGCTCGATCACATCGTCGAGCCCCGCCCAAAACCGCACGGTGCTGCAGAAGCCCTCGCGCGGGCACTCCTCGCCCTCCCCAAGCGCCAGGCACGCCACCGGCGCGGTCGTGCCCTCCACGGCGCGCAGCACATCGCCCGCCCTGATCGCCGACGGCTCGCATGCGAGCGCGTAACCGCCGCCTTTGCCGCGCACGCTGCGCAGAAGGCCCGCCTGCACAAGCGGCCGCGCCAGCTGCTCGAGGTACTTGAGCGAAATGCCCTCGGCTTCCGACGCCTCGCGCAGCGACACCCGCCCGCCCTCGCCGCCTCGGGCGACGCGCACCATGAGCCGCAGAGCGTAGCGCCCTTTCGTCGACACGAGCATTCGTCCGTCCTTTCCCTATCCTCCCGCGCATCCTGCGAAAAACAGCCGCCTTGCCGCCTGAAAGCGCGTCGGCGCCCCCTCGAACGAGCCGCCCGGATGAGCGCGCCTCTGTGACGTTTCCCTAGATTCTAGCATCTTCACCAGATTGCTCCTTGACAATACGGCGCCTCGCCGTATTTTAATCCTATAAAAACTATAGGATTAAAGAAAGGCACGGACATGACGAAGACGAGCGCGCCCCTCCTCTCCATCGAAAGCCTCTCGGCCTCTGCGGAGGACTCCCCCATCCTGCACGGCGTCGATCTGGCCGTCGGCGCAAGCCAGACCCATGTGATCATGGGCCCCAACGGCGCGGGCAAATCCACGCTCGGCCACGTGATCATGGGCGACCCCGCCTACAGCCTTGACGGCGGCCGCATCCTCTTCGACGGCCAAAGCCTCGCCGGCCTCTCCCCCGACAAGCGCTCGCGCGCGGGCCTTTTCCTGAGTTTCCAGGCGCCTGCGGAGATTCCCGGCGTACCGGTGTCAAGCTTCCTGCGCGCCGCGGCGGCGGGGCGCGACGGCTTGGACCTCAAGGGCAAGCAGTTCCGCAAACGCGTGCGCGCGCTGGCCGAGAAACTGGACATGGACCCGTCCTACCTGGACCGCGAGCTGGGCGTGGGCTTCTCCGGCGGCGAGAAGAAGAAGCTGGAGATGCTGCAGCTGCTGTTGCTGCAGCCGAAGCTGGCCATCCTCGACGAGACGGATTCGGGACTTGACGTGGACGCGCTCGGCGTGGTGTCGCGCGGCATCGACGCCTACCGCCGCACCTCGGACGGCGCGCTCGTCGTCATCACGCACAACACCCGCATCTTAGAGCGCCTCGACGTCGACCGCGTGCACGTGATGGTGCGCGGGCGCATCGTGGCCGAGGGCGACGCGTCACTTGTCGCCGAAATAGACGCGCACGGCTTCGAGCGGTTCGAGCGCGCGGCCGAGGACGCGGCCCGGAACGGAGGCGCGGCCCCGAACGCGCGCGGCGACGGCGCCGAAGCCGCCCGGCAGGCCGACCCGTCGCCGGCAAGCGCGGACCGCGCCGCCCAAACCGCCGCAACCCGCTAAAGGAGGCCGCCGTGACCAAGGAACGCACCTACGTGGAGGACGTCGACCGCGCCCTCTACGACATCGCGGACGTCGAAACGGACGCCGAGCGCCTGGCCGCGGGCCTCACGCCCGACATCGTCCGCGAGATCTCGGCCAAGAAGGACGAGCCTGCCTGGATGCTCGACTTCCGCCTGAAGTCCCTTGAAACCTACCATCGTCTCGCCACTCCCGACTGGGGTCCGGCGCTCGACGGCCTGGACATGGACCACATCGTGACGTACGTGAAGCCCAACACCGACCAGCAAAGCGATTGGGAGAGCCTGCCTGATGACGTGAAGAACACCTTCGACCGCCTGGGCATCCCGGAGGCCGAGCGCGCCTACCTGGCCGGCGTCGGCGCGCAGTACGACTCGGAGCTTGTGTACCACAACATGCAGAAAACGGCCTCCGACATGGGCATCGTGTATTCGGGCATCGAAGAGGCGCTGCGTGAGCCGCAGTGGGAGGCGCTCATCCGCGAGAAGTTCATGACGCTCATCCCGCCCACTGACCACAAGTTCGCCGCGCTGCACGGCGCGGTGTGGAGCGGCGGCTCGTTCGTGTACGTGCCGAAGGGCGTCAAGCTCGACTTCCCGCTGCAAAGCTACTTCCGCCTCAACGCCAAGGGCGCGGGGCAGTTCGAGCACACGCTCATCATCGTGGAGGACGACGCGAGCCTGCACTTCATCGAGGGCTGCTCGGCGCCGAAGTACAACGTGGCGAACCTGCACGCCGGCGCGGTGGAGCTGTTCGTGGGCAAGCGCGCGTCGCTGCGGTACTCGACCATCGAGAACTGGTCGAAGAACATGTACAACCTCAACACGAAGCGCGCCGTCGTGCAGGAAGGCGGGACTGTCGAGTGGATCAGCGGGTCGTTCGGCAGCCACGTGGGCTACCTCTACCCCATGTCCATCCTGGCGGGCCGGGGGGCCACGTCCAGCTTCACGGGCATCACGTTTGCCGGCGCGGGACAGAACCTCGACACCGGCTGCAAGGCGGTGTTGGCGGCGCCCGACACGTCGGCCACCGTGGAGACGAAGTCCATCTCGAAGGGCGGCGGCGCGTCCACGTTCCGCTCGTCCATCGTGGCCACCGAGCGCGCGACCGGTTCGGCTGCAAGCGTGTCGTGCCAGTCGCTCATGCTCGACGATATGAGCCGCTCGGACACCATCCCAGCCATGGACATCCGCTGCAAGCACGTGGACATCGGTCACGAGGCCACCATCGGCCGCATCGGCGACGATAAGGTGTTCTACCTCATGAGCCGCGGCGTGTCGGAAGAGGAGGCGCGCACGATGATTGTGAACGGGTTTGCCGATCCCGTGTCCAAAGAGCTGCCGCTCGAGTACGCCGTGGAAATGAACAGCCTGATCAAACTTGAAATGGAAGGGGCCATCGGATAATGGAGACCCTCACGATAGAACACGCGAACGCCCTGCCCGCCCCCACCTGGCACCGCCTGGGCGTAAACGACGTGAACATTGAGCTGCCCGTGCTGGAAGCCGCGCAGAAGGTGGAAGTGCAAGCCGAGAAAGGGCTGCGGGGAGACGCCGGGGCGTTCGAGGAAGCTTTGGCCGCAATCCCCTTCTCCCCCTTCACGGCCGCCACTTCTTTCATGGCCGCCGGCGAAGCCGGGGGTCAACCCGCCACGTGCGCAGCCGATTCGGAGGCATCCCTTGGCGAACCCGCGAGCCTCCCGACGTCGGCTGCGCACCAGGTTGACGGCCAGGAAAGCCCCGCTGCAGCCAAAGATGGCAGGGCTGCCATAGACGGAGGGGCAACCACGGGGAAAGAGGCGGCCATCGGCGAAAGCGTCGCCATCGACAAGCCGGCTCTCTCCTCTTTTCAAATGGAGGCTCTTGAAGCCCGGCACCTCTCGCCTGCCGACGTCTTCTCTACCGGGATGGGACCCGAGGCTTCCGAGTACCTTGAATTCGTGGCGGGCGAGCCCATTGTGTTCGCCACCCGTACGGGCGAGCGCGCCTGCGCCACGGTGCGCGTCACGGGCGTGGACGGCGCGGCCAACGCGGCGGCCATCGACGTCGTGGCCGCTCCCGGGTCGTTTCTCTCCCTCGCCATAGGGCTCGACTCGCCCGAGCCGGGCGCGGGCGTCGTGGGCACGCGGCTGCGCGTGTTCGCCGGCGCCGACGCGCGCGTGGACATCATGAGCACGCAGACGCTCGACGACAGCTGGATCGCGCTCGACGACGCGGGCATCTTAGCTGACGAGCGCGCCTGCGTGCGGGTGCGCCAAACGGTGCTCGGCGCAGGCCGCGCCTACACGGGCCTTGCGGCCGACCTGCGCGGCAACGACGCGCGCCTCGACGTCGACACGCGCTACCTGGGGCACGCGCGCGAGACGCGCGACTTCAACTACGTGGCCCATCAGCGCGGACGGCGCACCGTGTGCAACCTTGACGCGAACGGCGTGCTGGCCGGCGAATCCTCCAAAACGCTGCGCGGCACCATCGAGCTTGCGCACGGCTGCAAGGGCTCCACGGGCTCCGAGCAGGAAACGGTGCTGTTGGCCGACGAGCGCGTGGCGAACCGCACCGTTCCCGTCATCCTCTGCGACGAGGACGACGTGGCCGGCAACCACGGCGCCACCATCGGGCACGTGGCGCCGAAGCAGCTGTTCTACCTGGCCAGTCGCGGCATCTCGCCCGACGACGCCGAGCGCTTGTTCACCGCCGCCGCCTTCGAGGAGGCGGCCCTCGCCGCGCCCGACCCGCGCACCCGCGCCGCCATCGGCCGCCTTGCCACGCAACGCGGCATGCACATCGAAAACGAAGACGAGGAGGCACTCGCATGAGCCGCAATCGCATCGACATCGCCGCGAACCCCTACCGCGCCGACTTCCCCCTGCTCGCCGCGAACCCCGACCTCGCCTTCCTCGACAGCGCGGCCACCGCGCAGCGCCCTGCCGTCATCCTCGACGCGCAGCGCGCGTTCTACGAGGACATGAACGCGAACGCCCTGCGCGGCCTGTACCGCCTGTCGGTCGAGGCCACCGAGGCCATCGAGCAGGCGCGCGCCCACATCGCGCGCTTCATCGGCGCGGCGGATGCGCGCGAGATCGTGTTCGCCCGCAACGCGAGCGAGGCGCTCAACCTGGTGGCGCGCTCCTTCGCCCCCACCGTGCTCGAGCCGGGCGACGAGGTGTGCATCACCATCATGGAGCACCACAGCAACCTCATCCCCTGGCAGCAGGCGTGCCGCGCGGCGGACGCGCGCCTCGTGTACCTGTACCCCGACGAGAACGGCGTGATCACGCCCGAGGAGCTTGACGCGAAAATCGGCCCACGCACGAAGATCGTCGCGGCGGCCCACGTGTCGAACGTGCTCGGCATCGAGAACCCTGTCAACGCCATGGCAAAGCGCGTGCACGCCCACGGCGGCTACCTCGTGGTGGACGGCGCGCAATCGGTGCCGCATATGCCGGTTGACGTGCAGAACCTCGGTGCGGACTTCTTCGCGTTCTCGGCGCATAAAGCGCTCGGCCCCTTCGGCATCGGCGTGCTGTGGGGCAAGCTCGCGCTGCTCGAGGCCATGCCACCCTTCCTCACGGGCGGAGAGATGATCTCCTCGGTCACCCAAACCGACGCCGTATGGGCGCCCGTGCCCGAGAAGTTCGAGGCCGGCACGCAGGACGCCGCCGGCATCGTGGCCACCTCGGCCGGCTTAAGCTACCTTGAGGACGTCGGCTGGGATGCGCTGCAGACACGCGAGCAGGCGCTCGTCCGCGCCGCGATGGAGCGCCTGGCCGCGCTTGACTACCTCGAGATCATCGGGCATCCCAACCCCGACAAGCACCATGGCGCCATCAGCTTCAACGTGCGCGGCATTCACCCGCACGACGTGGCGAGCATCCTCGACGAGAGAGGCGTGGCCATCCGCGCAGGCCATCACTGCGCGCAGCCGCTGCTCACGTGGCTTGGCGTGGAGTCGTGCTGCCGCGCCTCGCTCGCGTTCTACAACGACGAAGGCGACATCGACGCGCTCATCGCCGGTTTGGACACCGTCTGGAGGACCTTCAATGGCTAGCATCTACACTGCGGCGCTCATGGAGCACAACGCGCACCCCGACTACAAGTACGAGATGGACGAACCCACCTGCACGCTCGACGGCGTGAACCCCAGCTGCGGCGACGAGCTCACGCTCGCGCTGCGCCTTGACGGCAACCTCATAAAGGAGGCCGCGTTCACCGGCCACGGATGCGCCGTGAGCCAGGCTGCCGCCGACATGATGGCCGACCTCGTCACAGGCGAGACGGTTGACGAGGCGCGTCGCCTGACCGCCCTCTACCTTGGCATGATCAAAGGCAAGCCGCTCACCGACGCCGAGCGCGAAGACCTCGACGAAGCCGCCGAACTTGAGTCCATCGCCCGCATGCCCGCCCGCGTCAAATGCGCCGAGCTGGCCTGGCGCACCCTAGAGGCGCTCCTTGACCAGCAGATCGCTCAAACGTAGCGCTGCCCCATCTCGCCACACCCAAACCCAAGCCAGATTGCAATTCGCTTCAGACCCTTGATTACGAAACAGTTTCGCTTTTCGCATCACTTTATATGATATAATGCAGAAAATTTTTCCCATTGAATGGTATAAAATTTTCTCATAGGGAGGTCGGGCAGGGTGGAGAACAGATACATCGTGAGATCGCTGGCTAAAACGATAAAATCAGCGAAAAGCAAAGTCATCGTTCTTGAAGGTGCACGAGCAGTAGGCAAAACGATGCTCATGAATCGCGAATTCGTAAACCTCGGTTACCAATACTTCACGCTCGCCGATGGAAACACGTTTCGTCTCGCTTCTAAAGACCTCGAATCTTGGGTATCCGACCTACCCATACCCGCCATCATCGACGAGGCGCAGAGAATCCCCGAATTGCCGCTGGCGATCAAGGAGCGCGTGGACGGCATAGAAAGCGATTCCCCAATCTTCATACTGACCGGCTCTGCCTCTATCAACAAATACAGTCTCGGTGGGCAGAACCCTCTCACTCGCCGATCAAGGCAGCTCACTTTATATCCTTTCACTCAAAGAGAGCTCGCCGGTATCAACCGAAGCCTCATCGACGATCTCTGGAAGGGAATTCCCAACGAATCGTTCCGAGGCTCTGTTTCAAAGGACGAGCTACGGCGAAGAATCAACATAGGAGGATTTCCTGGCTATGCAGCCACCATATTGCATATGAGCGAGAACGAGAGGAACTTGCAAATCGCCTCTGACATCGACAATGTTTTAGGGGAATCAATCCTTCCCGATGAGTATCTCGACAAGACGGTAGCGCAAACCATCCTGCAAGAACTGCTCGCGCTGCCCGGCGGAATACTGAACGTCAGCCGTCTTGCGGCCGAATTGCATTACGACAATCGAACGATAGAGCGATATATCAGTATTTTCACAAGACGTTTTCTCATCACCGCACTTCCGAATCTTCGATTGGCGGCTCATCGGCAGACTATCGCACGCGCGAAAATCCACCCGTGCGACAGCTCGTTCACAACGAACGCACTCCATCGCGCAGGCCAAGACCCCGCGGCAAACCCCTCTTTATTTGGCGGGGTGTTCGAATCGTTCGTCGCCAATCAAATTCTTCCGGAAGCGCAATGGTCGAACAAACGAGCAGAATGCTTCTATTGGCGCGAGCCGGGAAAGAACCCTAAAGAAGTCGACCTTGTCCTCCTTTGCGATCATAAGCTCATCGGAATCGAAGTCAAGTCGGCTTCCACTATTAGGTCGGAAGATTTCAATGGGCTGAGGAAGCTATCGGAAGACGATCGGTTCGTTCGCGGATTCGTCGTATATACGGGCGATCGGTTCATCAAAGAGTCGGACGATCTTTGGGCCATCCCTATCGCTGCATTCTGGAAAGAAGGGGCATTCACCATGGAAGAAAAACCGCACGAGCATTCCTCGACAAGCATCGATCTTATCCCTCAAGAGAAGGCCGTCATCGATGCCAGCATCTTTTTGAGCTATTGCCACGAAGATAACGAGCACTTGGATGGAGCGATCATCCGGCTCGCCCAGAGCATCGTCGCTGAATACAGCTTTCAGTTCGGAAGCTCCCTCAGCCTTTTCACCGATGTCGACTCCATCGACTGGGGCGCCGATTGGCAGCGCACGCTCGACCAGAATATCGAAGCAACCAACTTCATCATGCCCTCAATAACACCGCGCTATCTGAAAAGCGGCCCTTGCCGAGATGAATTGACGAAGTTCTACCAGCAAACCGAAAATTCGACGAACAGCATGATCCTTTCGCTCGTTTGGCAAGACGTCGACAAAGCAGGGTTTTCCGTAGAAAACGATATTGCATACAAAATCGTAAAGAAGCACCAATACAGGAACGTCGCGGATCTTCAAGACCTGGAACCTCAAGACCGAGCGTACAAACAGCGCGTAAGAGAACTCGTGAGCGAGCTAAGGAAGGTTATCGAGAGGAACGCAAGCGAGGCCGTCGGCAGCCATCCCCTCCCAAGCAGCGTCCCAGCGAAGCCAACTGATGAAAAAGGCTTGCTAGAAAAGATGGCCGAGATCGCCGAGGAAATACCCTCCTTCGAAGAAGCGTGCAACAGCTTGCTCGAAAGCATGAATAACGTCGTGAGCACCATGAGCGAGAACCCTGCACCCGTGTTGAAACAGCCCGCCGCGTTCATAAATTGGAGTGCAGCCATTGCCCAAGATACGAGCGTCGACCTTGAAGCGATGAGCAAGAATCTTACTGGCATCAACGACGTATGGCTCGACCTGCACAACTTTATTCGAGAAGCCATTGAAATCGCCTCTCAACTACCGAACGGGCCCAGTAAATCAGAACTCCTCACCAGTATCGAGAACACGCTAGAAGGAATAAAACGATCCTCCTCGATGCCGCCGGACGTTAAGGAATTCGAGAGCCAGTTACAGATGATCCAGACTCTCACGCCTCGCCTTCGACCGCTCGCAACAGGGTTTCGGAACGTATTCGCAACCTTCTCAAGCATAGAATCCATGACCACCGACCTGCTAGCTCAAGCAAAGCTTGCTCGATAGCTACGACACAGTGATGTCGAGCAAAACACCGGACATCCTGCCGCCCAAGCGCGCGGACGAAAACCGAGCAGGCACTGCGCTGTTCACCAAGCGCCCGGCAAGCGACGCGACAAAAAGAAAGGCCGCCGCCCGCAGCGATCTGCTCCTTATCTCGGCCGAGGACTTGTTCGAGGACCTGTAGGCGAAGGCGGCGCCCATGGGGCGCCGCGCATCCCGGAAGCGCTTCTCAACCAGCAGGCCGTCCGAACATAGCGCTAGCCGCACCGAACAAGCGACGCTTGAGGCGAAAGCGCGCGCAACGCGGGGTGTTGACCCTCACGCGACGTGAGGGCATAAGATGGTGCCGCCTGACACACCCCGACGAAAGGATTTCCATGACCGCTTCCCCGCCGACCGTGCGCGCCCTGCGCTCCGCCGAACCGTACGCCCGCATGATGGCGGCCCCGCCCGAGAAACGCGCCGACCTCTACCGCCACGAGCTCATGGCGCCGTTCAAAGCGAAGTGGGACTGTTACCACGTGCCGCTGCGCGCGGCGCAGCCCGGCGGCTACGACGTGGTGATGGCGAGCGAGATGCTGGGCATTCTGCCGCCCGAGCGCGTGGACGAGAGCTGGGCGGACGCCGTGGCGCTGCTCGGCAACGACGCGCTGTGGGACGCGAGCCGACAGGCCGTCGAACGTTCGCTCGCCCGGTTCGCCGAGCGCGGCATCGCGCTGCCGACGCAAGACTACCTGTTCTCCTTGCTGCTGGGCAATCCCGATAATCCCGCGCTCGCCGCAAGCGAAGGGTACTGCGGCGACGGCGGCATCCCCGGCTACGTGCTGGCATGGCTCGTCCCCTCGGCCGAAACGATGCGCCGCCTTCCCGCCGCCCTCGCCCACGAGACGAACCACAACGTGCGCTTCCAGTTCATCGCCTGGAGCAACGACATCACCTTGGGCGAGATGATGGTGAGCGAAGGCCTCGCCGAGAACTTCGCCGTCGCGTTGTACGGCGAAGAGTTGGCCGGCCCCTGGGTGACGAAGACGAGCGCCGATGCGCTGGACGCCATCAAGCCCGTCATCCGCGAGGCCCTCGAGGCGCAGGGCATGGCCGCGCTTTCGGCGTACCTCTACGGCGACGACATCGCCGCCGCGCAAGGATACGCCGCCGTCGGCCTGCCGTACTGCGCCGGATACGCCTGCGGCTACCATCTGGTGAAGCGCTTTCTGGACGAAACCGGGACAAACGTGGCGGACGCGACGCTGCTGCCTGCGGAAGACCTGCTGGAGGAAGTGCGGAAATCAGGGTTTTGGGAGTAGCCCCCGCCCCTCCTCCCCTTTCGGCGCGCCCGGCGGCGCCTCGCTGGGCGCGCCATGCGAAAAGGAGGAGCGCCAAACCAAGCTGCGCCCCTCATCCGGAACCCTCCCGCAAGCCCCCGGCCTTCCGGCCATCGATGCAGGCGGCAAGCTCGTCTTTCGTGTGGACGCCGAGTTTCGCGTACACGTGCTTCAGATGGGTTTTGGCCGTCTCCTTTGAGACGAACAGCTCATCGGCGGCCTGGGGCACCGTCTTGCCCGCCGCGACAAGCACCATGACCTCCTCCTCGCGGCGAGTGAGGCCAAACGCCCGCGCCACCAGCGCGCAGCGCGCCTCGTGCGATTCGAGCGCGTTTTCGGGGCGCACGTCGGCGGGCACATCGCGCGAAAGCCTCCAGCTGCGAACGAAATCGTACTCGTTGAGAAACGCCATCGACAGCACCACGATCAGCAGCATAGACGCCGAGTACAGCAGCTCGACCTCCATTCGCGCAAGCGCCCCCTCGTTCACGGCAAACACAAGCCCTGCGCCCGCCAGCTGGCTTGCCAGCAAGGCGCAACGCAGAAAGCCGAACGCCCAGCCTGGCGGCACTCCATGGCGGCGGCAGTTCTCGTTGAGCACGGTGACCGTGAGGAAGAGGAACCCGAAATAGCCCGCATCGATAAGCAGGCACGGCGCAAGCGGCGCATCCCGCGAAAGCAGAGGCCCGAGCAAAAGGCCGGCCGCCATGAGCGGCAACGACCCCTGGTAGAGCATTCTCACGTCGAACCGATCCGCCAGCACGGAGCATCCAACCAAGAACACCAGCGCCACGAACGCCGCCCCAACCGCCAGCGAGAGAGACGACACGCCCTCGGCCACAAACGGAAAGGACGCGAAGCACCCGGCGAATTCCACCGCCCCCATCATGAGCACCGGACGGACGGGAGCGACAAGCTTGGTCCCGGATCGCTCCCGCTCGCCGCCATCAGCCCCCCCCCCGCCATCGCCTGAAGCGCAAGGGCCATCCGCCGAAGCATCGGCCGGATGCCGGCACGGCGAAAACCCCGCCGACGGGCGTCGCGAAAGCAGAAGGGCGCCGAGCGCCACCGGCAACGCGCTTGCCGCGAACGCGAACCCCTCGAAAGGCAGCGTCGACACCGCCGCCGACAGGCCCACCGCCCCCAGCGCTCCGAACGAGAGCGCTTTGCCGGTGTCGCGCATCCCCAGATCCGCCAGGCGCTCCATCGCAACGACGAACAGAACCGACATGCTCACGCCTATGCACACGCAGCTCGACCATCCGGCAATCCGCCCCGCAAGCACATCGGCCGACAGGACCGCGCCCGCCTTGAGCAGCGTGCCCGCCGTCGCGAAAGCGCTGCCGAGCACCACCGTCCCCACGCGTCGGGCGTGCAACGCCCCAAGCCGCGAACGCAGCGCCATGGCCACCGCCACCGCAAGGGAAACGACCACCATGACCGCGCACTCGAGAAAACCGAACTGAAGCGCCGTCGTGTACCGCAGGCAGTAGAACCATGTCCAGAACAGCGCCTGGGCCAGCGCCGCCCCGCCAAGCGTCGCCATCCGTTCCATCGTGATCCTCCCTTCCTCGATCGGAGGTTACCATCACCTTATCGGCGAGCAAAGTGGTAAAAAACTCCCCCTCTCCGCGAAAAGATTCACCCGCCGCTCCCGCTTTCGCCTTCTGGTTCGAAACGATAGCCTCCACATCGCCCCTCCGTGCCAACACGGCGGGGAGACGAGCCATTTCGCGGAAAGCAGCGAAAACGAAGAGAAGGGACCCCCATGACGAAGCAATCGTTCTCACGCCGCCAGTTCCTTGCAGGCGCGGCCGGCGCAGGCGCCCTAGGGACGCTCGCGCTCGCAGGTTGCGCGCCGCAGCAAGCCGCCCGCCAGGATGCCGAAGGCGCGGCCGCCCAGGAGGGCACCTACGACGTCATGACGGCAACGCCCAGCTTCCTTGAGAAGCCGCCGACCCCGGAAAGCGTCAAAGAGGAGTTCGATTGCGACGTGCTCGTCATCGGCACGGGCACGGCCGGCAACCCCGCAGCCCGCGCCGCCGCCGAGGCGGGCGCGAAGGTCATCGGCATCGACAAGGGATCGGACACAGGCTTCGTCCCCTCCACCCAGGACTTCGGCGTGGTCGGCTCCCGGTACCAAAAACAGCTCGGCATCGAGTGGGCGCCCAAAAACGAGGTGGTCATGCAGCTCATGAAAGACATGTGCTACCGCCCCAACCCGCGCCTGCTCAACTACTGGTACGAGCATTCCGGCGAGGCGTTCGACTGGGCCGTGGAAGGCGTCGATTTCCAGCTGCTCGAGTCGTCCATAGCCGAACCGACGCAGAAGCTGTTCATCCGCCCCAAGATGTTCCCCGCGCTCGAAGGTTACGACCATCGCAAGGAGTACTACCCCTACTTCCACGGATCGCTCATGACGCTGCCGAGCGCCCAATGGCTCCTTGAGAACTGCGAGAGCAAGGCGCGGGAGGCCGGAGCCGAGTTCAAGTACGAGATGTTCGGCGAGCAGCTCATCACCGACGACTCCGGAGCGGTCGTGGGCGCCTACGCCCGCGACAAGAAAGGCGACTACTACCGATTCAACTGCAAAGCGGTCATCTTGAGCTGCGGCGACTTCGGCGGCAGCAAGGAGATGATGCAGCACTTCGTGCCCCACGCCGTGCAGTTCAACTGCTCCTACACGCGCATGGACTGCGAAGGCAACCAGGCCAACACCGGCGACGGGCACCGCATGGCGCTGTGGGCGGGCGCCGCGATGGAGCTGGGACCCTACGCGCCGATGACCCACCACATGGGCGGCCCTCTTGGAGTGGATGCGTTTTTGCAGCTCAACCTTGAAGGCGACCGCTTCATGAACGAGGATATCCCCGGTCAGAACATCGCCGATCAGCTCTCGCGCCAGCCCGGAGGGGTGTCCTGGCAGATCATCGACGACAACTGGCGCGACCAGCTGGAGGTGCAGGGCACCGGCCACGGCTACGTGAACCACTACCTCACCGCAGAAGAGGCCGCGCGCATGCCCTGGGTCATGAACTCGGTGTTCCTCGGCTACGTCACCGACGAGGTGTTCCTCAACGGCGACAGCGACTTCCGCAAAGCCGGCGTCACCTGCCAGGCCGACACCATCGAAGAGCTGGCCGAGAAAATGGGGTTGCCCGCCGATCGGGTGAAAGCCTCCATCGAGCGTTACAACGAGCTGTGCGAAAAGGGCGTCGACGAGGACTTCGGCAAGGACGCGCGCCGCATGTTCCCCGTGGAGAAGCCGCCGTTTTACGGCGTGAAGTTCGACCAGGCCGGCATGCTCGTATGCTGCGGCGGCATCAAGTGCGACCTCGACATGCACGCGCTTGACGAAAACGACCAGATCGTTGCCGGCCTGTACGTCACCGGAAACACCGGCGGCGGACGATTCCTGGTCGAATACCCCGTGACGGTGGCCGGCATCAGCCTGGGAACCGCCATCACCTTCGGCAAGCTCGCCGGCGAGAACGCGGCGAAGGGCGTCTAAGATTCCTGCCAAGGCCGGCCGGCTCGCAGACAAAACGCTTGCGAGCCGGCCGGCATGCGCGCCCCCTCACACCACCTGATGCCGGCTGAAGGCGCGGGCGGCCAAGGGCGCGCAGAGAAGCGTCAAGGCGGCGTAGACCGCCGCCAGCAGCCCCGCCAAATCGATGACGAACGGTCCCGCCTGATACGACACGAGCGAGTTGTAGAGCACCTGGTCCACCAAGGCGTTGATGGGAAACAGGTAGAGCACGTGCAACAGAGCGCCGTTGCCGCCCGTCGGGATCATCGCCGTCAGGAACACAAGCGCCGCGCAGATGGCGAACACCGCCAGCTGCGAGCGCAGCTTCGCGGAGAGCAGCAGCGCAAGAGAGGCAAACCCCAGCGTCATGAGCAGGCCCAATCCCACGGCCGCAAGCGCCGCCTCGGCCATCGTGAGGTCGTAGGGGATGCCGAGCGCAAGCACCTGCACCGGCAGGTCGGCCCCGTCCGCGCCGAAGAACGCCAGCGCCACGCCCATGACGATGCCCGCCGACAACGCGAAGTACGCGGCAGCGAACAGAAGCGACGCGGCCACCTTGGCCGCCGCCAGCCTGAGGCGCCCGTGACGCGAGGCCAGCAGCACGGCGTCGGTGCGGTCCTGGTACTCCCCTGCGAACACGGGCGAGAGCGCCACGCACACCGCCACCATGGGAAACGCGAGGAAGCCGACGCACGCCAGCACGTCCTCCCAGCCGCCGGCGTAACCGTACGAGAGCGGCTCCTCCACTTCCTTTTGCCTGTCCGTCCAAAAGGCGCGCTCGGCTTCGGAGTACTCCCAGGTGCCGCCCATGCCGTCGTCGAGCGCGCGCTGCAGATTGTCGGCCACAGCCTCGTAGAATCCGGCGGCCGCACCCTCATCGAGCGTCGCCGCCACCTGGCACGGCTCAAGCCCGCCCGGGTTCCAAGGCGAAAGCAGGTAGGAGTAATAGGGGTCGTAGATCGCGCGGAACTCCTCGTCGTCGTACGCCTCGCGCATGACGGCGTACGCCGCCGCGTCGCTCAAGCCCTCCACCTCGGCAGGATCCACCTTCGAAAACGCAAGCTCCTTGTACGCCGCCACCTCCTCTTGCACGCGCTCGGTGGCAAGCACGCCCGCATGCGCGCAAGCCCGCTCTTTCTGCTGCGCTATGGCAGCGACGCCGCTCAACGTCTCCTCGGCGTTCGAAGTCGTCTTCTGCTGCACGATGTTGAGCGTCATGATGCCGCAGAGCAAAACCAGGATGCCCGCGCACGCAACAAGCGACGTGCGGCGCGAAAGCAGCTTCTTCAACTCGAATCCCATCAGATCGAACATGGTTCCTCCCTCGTCACCGATCATGCGCACGCCAACGGAAAGCGTCAAGGCGCTCCGCCATCCGTCACATCCGCCAAGACGGCGCGTCGTCGCGCGCCTCGTCGCGGAACACGTACAGGTACACGTCTTCGAGCGTGGGCTCGAGCGGACGCGCACCCGCCGTCGGCGGCTCGTCGGCAACCACGCGCACAACGGCATGCCCGTCCGCAGCGTAATGAACGTTGCTCACGCAGTTTCCCGCAGCCAGCTTATCGGCGCTTTGAGCATCCACATGGCATTCCCACACCTTCCCCGCCGCCTGAGCCACCACGTCCGCCGGCGTCCCCTGCATGAGAAACGCGCCATCCCGCATGACAAGGATGTCGTCGGCGACGCACTCCACGTCCGACACGATGTGCGTGGACAGGATGACCACCTTGTCCTGCGCGAAGCTGGCGATGAGGTTGCGGAAGCGCACGCGCTCCTTCGGGTCAAGCCCGGCCGTCGGCTCGTCGAGCACGAGCACCGCCGGGTCGTTGATGACGGCCTGCGCGATGCCGAGCCGCTGCTTCATGCCTCCGGAGAACGTGCGCACCTTGGCGTTCGCCACATCGGCAAGCCCCACCGTCTCCAACAGCTCAAGCGAGCGGCTCCGCGCAACGCGGCGGCCAAGACCCTTGAGCGCGCCTAAGTAGCGCATGAAATCGAGCGCCGTGAAGTCCGGGTAGTAGCCGAAGTCCTGCGGAAGGTAGCCCAGGTGCGCGCGGTACGCGCCGCCGAGCGCACGCACATCGCGGCCGTCAAAGCGCACCTCGCCGGAGGTGGGCCGCAGCACATCGCACACCATGCGCATGAGGGTGGTCTTGCCCGCGCCGTTGGCTCCCAAAAGGCCGTGCACGCCGGACGCGAGCCGTGCCGACACGCGGTCGACGGCGATCTTCGGGCCGAATTGCTTGGTCAGCCGATCTATCGTCAGTTCCATGCCATGCTCCTTGTCGTCGAAGTCACCAGCGAGGGGCCGGGGAAGGCAAGAACGCGTCCAGCCCCTCGGCCATGCGGCGAAGCCACGCGCACGCCTCGCGGGCAGCCCACGCAAGCGACGCAGCCGCCACAAGGGCCCACGCCCACGCCGAAGCTTGCGCGTACGCGCTCGGCGCAAGGGAGAACGCAGCGTACGCCCCCGCCGCCACGACCAGCGTCCACGCGCAGGCCGCCGGCAACGCGCCCCGCCCAAGGCGACGCGCCGCGAACAGCGCTCCCGCGCATGAGAGAAAGTAGGGCGCGCACGCGTGCACGAGCGCCGCAAAAGGGTCGGCGCCCAACGCAAGAGGCGGCGCGACGGCAATGACGCTGACCACCGCCACGTCCGAACACCCCAGCACAACGAGCCGCGCGACGGCGACGGCGCGGCAATCGAAGCGGCATGCGCATTCAAGCTCGGCCATGCCGTGCGCCGCGCTGCCCAGAAGGTCGGGCAGCCCCACAAGCACCGTAGCCGCCGCCAACGCCGCCGACGCGCACGAGAAGCCGTACGACATGCCGTCGGCCTGAAAGCATGCGGCCACCATGAGCGCCACGAGCGCGATCTGCGCCGCCCATGTCCACGGGCGGACGAAAAGCGCCTGGGTCGCCACGAATCCGGGAAACGCCGCCTCGCGGGCCGACGCGCGCTCCTGCTCGCTCGGGGCCGGCACGCGCGCCCGCCCATCCGAGGCCACCGCCGCGTGCACCGCGCGCATGCATGCGGCCTTGCCCTCCGCGTCCGGCACGCCGCGCGCGCCGCGGTAGTGCGCGCGCAGCAGCCCTTCGATCTCTCTCCTGCTGGCTCCGCTCATACGTTGTCCTTTCCCTCAAGGCCCCGCCTCAGCTCCGCAAGGGCCCGGTTGAGCCGCCGGTTCACCGCAAACCGCGAAACACCCAGCACCTCCGCTATCTCGCCCACCTTAAGCCCCTGGTCAAAGCGCAGTTCCACCACCTCGCGCAGCACCGGGTCCAACGCTTCCACCAACGCCCCCACCTCGCTGCCGACAAGCGCCTCTGCCGGGTCCGCGCCGGACGAGCAATCGGGCACGTCCTCATCGAGCAAATCCGCAGGCACTTGGCGCTTGCGCGCCGCGTCGATGCACAGGTTGCGCGCAATGGCGAACAGGTACGCGGCCGATTTGCCCTCACGCGGGACGCGCCCGCTGCGCACGAAGCGCAGGAACGACTCCTGCGCCAGGTCAGGCGCCTCGGCCCAAGACGGAGCATGACGCCGGCAGTACGCCAACACGTCGTCGTAATGCTCCTCCACCAGACGCTCGAACGCCTCGCCGCCTCGCACCCGCCGCCTCAACCTCGCCTCCTTCGCTTGCCTCTACCCCCTATAACGAATCCCGCAGCCCATCGGTGCGGCCTTTGTCGAAAATCCTCCGAGAATCCTCGCAACCCTTGCGCTACATAAAACTTTGAGCAAACCACGCGCTTACAGAAAAAAGCCACTACAAACTTGTGGCTCTTTAAGGAAAAACGAGACGTCATCGCACGCCTCTTAGCTAAATCGAATATCACGCTTGAGTGTGTTGAAGCGAAATATTATGATTTTTATCTATATTATATTTTGCCGCATGATCAAGAGGAGTCGACCCCTTCTGACCAACTGAAGGTTCAAGTGCTTCTAGACAGCATCCTCTTCGATCCCATCGCCGCGCTCTGTAATATAGTGCTCCAACGCCTTCTCAACCTTACCTACGTCGTACTCACATCCTCTGCTGTCAGTTTGCAACCTCAGCAACGGCAGTCCACACCTCTCAAGGATCGCATTTTTCATCCGATCTCTCTCATGCTGTTTTGTTCCTTCTTTATGAAAACGCCAAGCATCAACTTCAATGGCCAACAAGGGGCGTTTGTTCATTTCGCGAAAGAAGAGAAAATCAACATGGGTGCGAGGATTCCTTACGTATTCCTCCTCACGCGGCGACAGGACAACATCTTCCCCTATCAGCGTGGACAAACCCACGTGACACCTCAACGACACGCACGGGAAGCGCCCCGTCGCAAGCATATCCTCCAATGCCGTCGCCATGAGATTCTCGGAATCATAGCGAGAAACACGTGGCCGCCTCCCTAAATACCTTGCGCGCTCTTCGGCATACTCCTTGTATAGAAGGTCGAACACGGATCTAATCTGACTCTGAACAATTTCAAACCCGTTGTATTCGATGTAGCGTGCAAGCTCTTCAATATCATTATCATTATTCTTGTGTCCATGAGAGTTTTGCGACGCGACCACACAAAGCCTTTTGACCGCACGGGAAACCGCGACGTTCACCATTTGGGGATCGCCGACAAAAGGACCAATAGAATTCTCGACAGTGGAAAGCACAATGGCGTCATTTTCGCGCCCTTGAAACTTGTGCACCGTCGCCACTGCAACGCCTTCGGGAACCGCTTTCTTCAGTTCGGTTACTTGATCCCCAAAAGGAGCTATCACACCAATATCCCGAATTCCCGAATTGGTTAATTGGGGAACGATCTCATCACATACCACACCAACTTGTCGCATGTTTTTACGTCCCCGCGCATGACTCCCCGGTACAGTGCGATGAAAAGAGAGCACATCCTGTTCTCCTTCATCCTCCGTCATGATGATCAAATCGTTGTTGTAATACATCTTATTGCAAAAGCCAATGATTTGAGGATGACAGCGATAGTGCTCCTTAAGCAGGGTTGGCTCTAACGCAGGCCAAAGGTCGAGGACCGACGTAAGCATGCTTTGCTTCGAATAACGATAGCAAGCAGGAACACGATACTCATCGGCGATGTAGTCGGCTTCATACGCACGTGGCTTCTTCACCACATTAGCAAGCTGCTTGTGGTCGCCAACGACAACCACGCTCTCGGCGCACGAGAGAGCCAATGCCCCCGCCACCACGCTTATCTGAGATGACTCATCCATGAGAACACTGTCGTACCTAAAACCGGGACTAAGGGAAGTCGTGATCGAATGCGTTGTGCTCAACACCACCGGGTACTCTTTCACAAATGCCGCCGACCTCTTCCGAAGATCCTCAATCTTAAACACCCCGCGACCCCGATTCGATGAGAAGCGCTCGGCAAGCTGGGCCTTGAATACCCGCATTGACTTTTCTTCTATGGCAGCCATATTCTCCTCAAAATCATACGATCTCTCTTCGAGGAGACGAGCCTCGTCTCTCAACTCCTTGAGTTTCGCTCGATAGAATGCGTCTTGCAATAGGGGTATGGTAAGGAAGTTATCCCGCTCGATCATGTTGAGATAGAACCCGCCAAAAACGGCCCAAACATAGGTACGGTACAGCAACCCAACAGGGCGCCCCTCTTCAACACGCCGACCCTCTCGCACCCAAAAACGGAGAATGCTCTGAGAGGATCGCCCCAAGCGCGGATCATGCGGCCCGATAGCCCCCGCGTCAAGGCTTGCCATGTAGGCTTTGAAGTATTCGTACTCCCGCTCATACGCCGTCGTCAATGCGTCGATTTCGGCGAGGCGCTTGCGATCTTCAAGAGCCCGATCCAATCCGCTTACCAACGCACCCACTTCGGCAAGGAGCCTTGTGCGATCCTTTGAGGTCATGCCCCAGGTTTTGAGGTCACGCGGATACACCGGCTGGTTTGCAATGAACTTCTCTTTGCTCTCGCTCTTTCCTAACAGCGCGCAGATGAAGCCCAAATTGTTTCGACCGAGCTTATCCACAACGTTCTCGACAGCCGATGCATTGTTCGACACAACAGCCGTAGTGCGACCTTGCAGGATGTTGTTGGCGATAATATTGAGAATAGTTTGGGTCTTCCCAGTTCCCGGAGGTCCCTGCACCACACTGAGCCTGTCAGTGAACGCATGTTCAACCGCCACCTTCTGACTTGCGTTGAGACCAAAAGGAAAGATTAGCGGCTTGGAACCGCCTTGCTGAGGTCCGGGATCGTCACCCGACAAGTAGCAGGAGAGTATGGTGCCACTCGCGACCGCTCCTATGCCGTCGTACCGCCCTCCAAGCACGGATCTCTCTGTCTCTTCGTTCACAAGCTCATCCGTAGACGCGAGGGCCCGTAAATATTCGAAAACGCTCTTCGACCTCGGATCCGTAAGCACGTTTTTCTCAAGAGACACCTCATTGATTGCGTACCTTTTGCAACTGCCGTTCGAAAAACGCACGACTAGATGGCCATCATAAACCGCAATGCGCTCCACGTTGTCAAACGTCCGACCGTTCCTTCTAACAATCGTCCGCTGCGGATCCTTCATCTCTACTGGACGAACCTCTTTCACGCGGACTCTTCCATAAGAGTACGCTTTCTTTCCTTTTTCGTGCCTGATCCGACACTTCCCCTCTGCATACTCGTACTCATATACGTCAGCAGGAACATCGCCAAAAGGAACTGCTCCGCTCTCTCTAATGAAGAACATGCGCTCAGTGGGATCCGCTAACTCCATGCGACCAACTCCCGAACTGCCAACGATGCAAGGATGGCGAACGCAGTACTTGCGAGAGTGCCAACAAGGTAGCACTCGGCAAACTCCTTATCGTCGAGCATCTTAAAACGCGCAATGCTCTTGGCTGTCAGCACGAAAGCAATCGCACCGAATTGATTACAAAATGCGAGCACCGCAACAATGGTTCGCTCAAGCATTCCTATCCAACGGCCTGTCCGCAATCCATTGGCGGCACCCTTTCCGCTGCACACAATGTCCGACCCCTTGATTCGCACCGACTCGAGCAAAAGGCGGACGAAAATCGCCCCCGGACGCCAAACAACCAACAATGTCAGACTTATCCCCAGCGCCGCTGCAACCGATGTTGCATCCATAACGCCAACAAAAATCCCCGCAATCTCGAATGCTGGACGCTCGTCGAAGAGCGTCGCAACCACCACCACACACAGCAGCACATGAATAGCTTGGTCAACACAGAACACAGCCAGAGGTTTTTCGATTCTCCCCTCAAGCCGCGCTTTACCGCAATCAACCAAAGCATGAGATAGAGACAAAACAAGCCAAGCAAGAACGACGCTTTCAAACGAAAGCGACGCGAAAACAAACGGAGCCATGCACAACGCATAGCATCCGCAATGCAGGACAAGCAAGGAGGCGCGTTCGCTCTTTTTCCGGGCAACGCGATTCGTCTGCAAGTAGAAATCGGCGACTACATGCCCTAGCAGCACGAACCCCAAAGCAAACCCAAACGTCATAAAGCCCTCACCGCCCGAACTCGTGCATTGAGAAAAAAGCGAAGAACGCTGCAGCATTGCGCTCTTGAATGACGCGACCTTGAGCTAGGAGACGATCGATCCCCTGACGCGACATACCAGAGCGCTGGGAGAGCGCATACGAAGCTCCCACTAGATCCCCCTCAAGACAACGAAACGACTTCATACAGTGGTTAATCTCAATCCTGGCCGGCTTCCAAAAGCTGCTTTTCTCTTCAGCGGAAAGCAGCTGCAAGCTTTCGAACAACACGGATCCCGACCGGTTTCGCGAAACACCTGTCGCCAAAAGATTCAGCACTCTTTTACGCCGCCTGTCCAAATCGCCAGGAAATTCATCAGATCCTCGGCCAAAGAGCACGGGATAAAAAAGCTCCACTGCAAGCGCCATATCGTTCTGGGTCGCTGTTCTCATCCTACCTATGCTCAACGAATGATCCATAAGGGTCGTCAACGCCTCATCTGAAAGTCCTGTTGAGCGAAGAACGAGGTCGAAACGCTTCTTTTTATGAGCTTCAAGGATGCCGGCACGGGCGCAATGATACACCTCTCCATCTTGGCTCGTTGACGCCCCATCTTTAAGACGAACATCCCACGTCCCAACGCCCAGACCACCCCGTAGCACTCCGGGACCAAGCAAAAAGCAAAGAAGTCGATAGTAAAGAAACGCCGTTGCCGGCTCTCGAAACAACCCCTGAACCTCATCGCCTGCGCTGAATACAACGTCTTTTTCAAGCCCTCCCCTGAAAAGCTCGTTGGCAAAAAGAAGCGACTCTGCCAACAGTTCCTGCAAGTACTCCCGCTCTCGCGCTTGATATGTACGCGACCGTCTAATATCGGCTATGAGGGCCACATAATGCTGCATAAACTTCTCTCCCTCGCAGAACCTTCTTCGTAGAGTGGAAACTATAGCAACAAAAAAAGTCACTATCAAGACATAGCAATAAAAATTATTGCTATGTTGAATTAGCAATAAAAATTATTGCTAATTTGCACCAATTCTTCCATAAGCGACATACGCAGAATGAGCGAACCCCTTGGGCGCGCGACGCACCTGGCGTACAATCTGACGGAACAGGCACGCACCCGCAAACACACCTCCACAGCAAAGGAGCACCGAATGGCACACGAAGCAAGCGCAGGCGTTGAACTCGGTTTCATCGGGTTCGGCAACATGGCCCAGGCGATGGCCCGGGGACTCGTCGAATCGGGCACGCTCCCGGGATCGCGCATCCACGCATGCGCGGCCCACTTCGACAAGCTCCAAGCCGCAACCGCACGGTTCGGCGCGAACGCCTGCGCGGACGCGCGCCAAGTGATCGAAGCGAGCGATGCCATCATCCTCGCGGTGAAGCCCCACCTCGTCAAGCAGGTGACAGAGCCGGTGCGCGACCTTTTGGCCGACAAGGCGGTGATCTCGGTGGCCGCCGGATGCGACTTCGCGTTTTACGAGGAGATCCTCACCCCGGGCAGCCGTCACCTCAGCACCATTCCCAACACGCCCATCGCCGTGGGCGCGGGCATCATCGCCTGCGAGCAGCGCCATTCGCTCACCCCCGATGACGTGCAGGCGTTCGAGCGCCTGTTTAGCCCCATCGCGCTCATCGAATGGATGGACGGCGCGCTGCTGCCCACCGCCACCGCCATCGCCGGTTGCGGCCCCGCCTTCGCCGCAATGTTTCTAGAAGCGCTCGGCGACGCCGGCGTGAAACACGGCCTCTCCCGACAGGCTGCGTACCGTCTGGCAGCCCAGATGATGGCGGGCACCGCCAAACTGCATCTAGAAACCGGCGAGCACCCCGGCTCCATGAAAGACGCCGTCTGCTCACCGGGCGGCACCACCATCAAAGGCGTGGCGGCGCTTGAGAAGAGCGGTTTGCGCGGCTCCGTGATCGGTGCCGTGGACGCTATCAAGCAAGCTTAACCGCACGCAAAGGGCGGGGCGCCCAACCGCACGCGCCCCGCCCTTTCCCGCCAGCGTTGTGCCCGCCGCCGCCCTACCCTTCGACGTCGATGCGCTCTATCTTGAAGATGACCGGCCGCGTTCCGTCGTTGCAGCACGCGATCATCATGCGTTCGTCGTTCGTCCAGCCGCGCATGATGGATCCGCCCTGCAGCGCCGCGTAGATGTAGCGGCTGATGCAGTCCCACGCCTCCGCGCACGGGAACTTCGGGTCAAGGTCGCGCCCGAAGTGCCAGAAGTCGTCGCGCTCGGCGTTGCGCTCGAACAAAAACTCCTGCCCTACTTCAAAGCACGGGCACGCCCCCGACTGCGGATCGGCCAGATACTCCTTTTGCAACTCCGGGAACACGCGTTTGTCCAGCACCGTCACCTTGCACTTGTACTCCACGAAAGCCTCCTCTCATCGCGCGCAATCCGCGCACTTGTGCAATTGTACCATCGGGTTTCTTCTCGCTGCTTCTTTCCGCCCTCTATTCTCTGCATATTGTGCGGAGAATAGACGCTTATTCTCCGCACGAGCTATACTGCAACCATGTACTTGCACGAACATACTGGATGGACGAACTTTTCCTGGGACAACGCGACTATGCTCCCGCTTCTGGCCAACGTGCGATTCGCCCAAGGGCATCTGCTGGGAAGCATGTCAAAGATGGGTTTTCGCATCGAGGCCGAAACGGAGCGCGACACCCTTTCCGGCGAGGTTGTCGCATCCTCGCGCATCGAAGGCATCAAGCTCGATGCGCGCAAGGTGCGCTCGTCCCTTTCCCGCCAACTCGGACTGGACGATCCCCAGGACCCTCGCGATACGCACGAGGTCGACGGCATCGTGTCCATCATGCTCGACGCGACCAGGCACGCCGACGAACCGTTAACCCACAAGCGCCTCCTCGGTTGGCACAACGCGCTTTTCCCGACGGGATACAGCGGCCTGCGGCGCATCCGCACGGCGCAGTATCGCAGCGGCCCCATGAGCGTCGTGAGCGGGCCCATCGGCAAGGAACGCGTTCATTTCCAAGCCCCCGACGCCGCTTTAGTGCGCCCTCTCATGGAGGACTTCGTACAATGGTTCAACGAGGACGAAAGCACCGAACCCTTGCTGAAAGCGGGGATCGCACACCTGAGGTTCCTCACCGTCCATCCTTTCGACGACGGCAACGGGCGCATCGCCCGCGCGCTCACAGAGCAACTGCTCGCGCGGGCCGACGGCAGCCCGCGCAGATTCTACAGTATGGCGGGCTTCATCCTCTCGCATCGCGAAACCTACTACGCCGAACTGGAGCGGACCCAAAAAGGCTCGGGCGACATCACGTCCTGGCTCGTTTGGTTCCTCGCAGCCTTGGCGGGAGCCATCGAGCAAAGCCGGGAGAGGCTTCGCGGCGTGCTCGAACGGGAAGCGTTCTGGACCTCGCTTTCGGGTGTTGCGCTCAACGGGCGACAGCGCGCCATGCTCGGCCGGCTGAAAGCCGGCTTCGAGGGAAAGCTCACAGCCGCCAAATGGGCGAAGATGTGCAAGGTGTCCCCCGACACCGCCCTGCGCGACATAAACGACCTCCGTGAAAAGGGCATCCTCGAAAAGGAGGAGGGCGGCGGCCGCAGCACCTCGTACCGGCTCGTTCGCTGAAGAGGCTCCACCCGAACAGGGAGGCGGACCCATGCCGCCACGATACGTCAACCCACCGCGCACAGCGCCGGGCCACGCGCCGGCATGCCGCCCCTACAAATCGTCAACCAGCGCGCTCGACTTCGCGTAGGCTGTGCTCCTCGCCTCGAAGAAGTCGGTCTTGATCATGTTCGCGTTCGAGAACTGGCTCACCCACGACATGCTCTCCGGCTCGCGGTCATGGCCTTCGTACAAAGGCTCGAAGCCCAGCTGCGAACAGCGCAGGTTCCCCAGATACTGGATGTAGTCGGTCACCATCTGCTTGTTGAGGCCCGCCACTTCGTCGCCGATGGCGTAATGGCCCCAGCGGATCTCCTGCTCGCAGCCCTCTTTGATCATGGCGCGGTACTCCTCCACCAACTCGGGCATGAACAGCGCAGGCTCCTCCTCCTTGAGTTCCAGCAAAATGCTGCGGAACAGCCACAGGTGGGTGTTCTCGTCGCGGTTGATGTAGCGGATCTCCTGCACCGAACCGGGCATGAGGCTGTTGCGCCCCAGGTTGTAGAAGAACATGAACCCGCTGTAGAAGTACACGCCCTCCAGGATGTAGTTCGCCACCAGCACGCGCGCAAGCGCTTCGGGGCTTTTGTCGTCTTGGAACTCGTTGTAGAGGTTGCCGATGAACTCGTTGCGCGCCAGCAGATGCTCGTCCTCCTTCCACTGGTAGAGCACGTCGTTGCGTTCCTGCGGCTCGCAGATGGTGTCCAGCATGTAGCTGTAGCTTTGGCTGTGCACCGCCTCCTGGAACGTTTGGATGGCCAGGCACAGGTTCACCTCGTTGGCGGTGATGTACTCGCCCACGTTGGGCAGGTTCGCCGTCTGCAGGCTGTCGAGGAATATGAGAAACGACAGGATCTTGTCGTAAGCGCGCCGCTCGGGCGCAGGCAGCCTGCGGTAGTCCTTCACGTCCACGCCCAGGTTGATCTCCTCGGGTATCCAAAAGTTGTTCATGGCCTGGCGATACCAGTCGCTCACCCACTCGTATTTCATGTTGTTGAAGTCGTTAAGGTTCGTCGTGTTGCCCCCGATCATCCGCCGGTCGAGCACATCGGTGTCCCCCAACGGGTTGAACAGCGGCTTCTTTTTCAGTTCGGACATACTTCGTATCCTTCCGGAAAGACAACTACGGACAACAAGAGAATCAGAGGGTCGATGCGACCTGCGACGCGGGAGGCCCGACAGCGACCAGGGGAGTCCTCGGCGGTGCCCATCAAGCGAGTTCCGCAGAGAAGCGAGGACTGTCTGAGCGACTGGGCACCGCCGAAGACTCCCCGTCCCACGAGCGCAATCAACCTACGATGAGCACACTTCGCATTCTTCCACTTCCAAGCTCTTCGACCTCACGTAGTAGATGGTTTTCACGCCTTCTTCCCAGGCCAACAGGTACAAGTCGAGCACGCGGCGGAACGTGTACTCGTTCGTGATGTACAGGTTCATGCTCTGCGCCTGGTCGATGTGGCGCTGCCGCACGCCACAGGCGCGCACCGACCACGACTGGTCTATGAGGTGGGCGTTTTTGTAGTACCAGAACGTCTCCATGGACAGCTCGGGCGCCACGCGCGGCATGAGGCCGTTTTTCTTCTCCTCAAGGAAGTAGCGGTTCATAACAGGATCAAGCCCCGCCGTGGTGCCGGCGATGATGCTCGTGGAGCTGGTGGGCGCAACGGCCAACAGGTAGCCGTTGCGCAGGCCGTGATCGGCCACATCATGCGCAAGCTCCGCCCAGCGGCCCTCCGTCAGGCCGCGGTCGCGGAAGTACTCGCCCGTCTGCCAGCCGCTGCCCTCGAAGAACGAGTACGCGCCCTTCTCCTGTGCGATAGCGCATGACGCGCGCACCGCCGCGTAATGCACGTCGGCGAACACGCGCTCGGCGAATTCCAGGTGCTCGTCGCTCTCCCACTTGATGCCGCGCTTCGCCAACATGTGATGGTACCCGCTCACGCCCAGGCCGATGGGCCGGTACTGCCGGTTGTTGATCTGGGCGTACGGCACGGGGAAGAAGTTGAGGTCGATGACGTTGTCAAGCGCCCGCACCGCGCTTTCGGTGACGTGCGCCAGCTCCTGCGGGTCGTCCACGTCTATATGGCCAAGCGAGAGGCTTGCCAGGTTGCACACGACAAACGCGCCCGGCTTCGTCACTGTGACCACCACCTGCTCACCGTCGACGTCCTCGATACGCTGCTCCATCTGCTCGATGGCGCCCATGTTCTGCGCGATCTCGGTGCACAGGTTGCTGCAGTAGATGACGCCTTTGTGCTTGTTCGGGTTCGCGCGGTTCACCGCGTCGCGGTTGAACGTGAACGGCGTGCCCGTTTCCACCGCGCTCTTGATGATGAGGCGGATGACGTCCTTGATGGGGATGACGCGCTTCTTGATGCGCGCGTCGGCCACGCATTCCAGGTACTTGCGCGTCCATTCCTCGCCGAAGCAGTCCTCAAGCGCATACCCCTTCACCGTCAGAATCTCGTGCGGGCACATGAGGTACCAGTCGCCCTCTATGTTGTCGCGCGCCTGCTGCCAAAAGTAGTCGGGGTAGCAGACGGCGGGGAACACGTCGTGCGCCTTCATGCGGTCGTCGCCGTTGTTCGTGCGCAGCGCCAGGAACTCGGGCAGGTCGCGATGCCACGCGTCCAGGTACACCGCCACAGCACCCTGCCGCATGCCCAGCTGGTCGACCGCCACGGCCGTGTCGTTGGCTAGGCGGATCCAGCGGATGACGCCGCCGGCCGCCCCGTCGAACCCGCGGATGGCGCTGCCAGAAGCGCGCACCTTGCCGAAGTACAGGCCCATGCCGCCGCCGTACTTGCTCACCTTCGCGAAGTTGTCGATGCTGCGGTAGATGCCGTCCAGGCTGTCGGGCACCGTGTCGATGAAGCACGACGACAGCTGATGGAACGGCTTGCGCGCGTTCGACAGCGTGGGCGTGGCCATGGTCACCTTGAGCGTGGACAGCATGTCGTAGAAGCGGCGCACCCAGCCCATGCGCTCGTCCGCGCGCTCCTCCATGGCAAGATGCAACGCAATGCCAAGGAACATCTCCTGCGGCGACTCAAGCGGCGCGCCCTGGTGCGTGCGGATGACGTAGCGATCGAGCAAAAGCTGCAGACCCGCATAGGTGAACAGGTTGTTGCGAGCGGGGTCGATGAACGAGGCCGCCTCGTCAAGCTCGGCGGGCGCGTAGCGCTGCAGGATGTAGTCGCCGTAGAGGCCCTCCTCGGCGAGGAAGGCCACCTTCTGCGCGAACGTCTCGATATGGCGGGCGGCCATGCGCTCTGCGAGCGCGCGCTCGAACTGCACCATGAGCAGGCGCGCGGCGATGATCTCCCAACGCGGCGCCTCCTGGGTGGTCAGCTCCACGGCCGCCTTCACGAGCATGGCCAGCTTCTGATCGTCGGTGGCGTCGGGCTTCGCAAACGACTGGAATTTGCCCAGCAAATGCGCAAGCTCGTACTCCTCGCCGGCGAACTCCTTCTGCACGGCGGCCAGCACGCCCGGCAGCTCGGGCATGCCGGGCAGCTGCGCGCACAGGCGCTCGCGGGAGGCGCGCTTGCGGGCGCGATCCTCGCGGTACAGGATGTAGCTTTTCAGCTCCTCGTAGCGGTTGGCCTCCATGAGCGCGCGTTCCACCAGATCCTGCACGTCCTCCACCGCAACGACGCCGCCCTGCGCCGCATCGGCCATTGCGCGCTCGACGCCCGCGACAAGCCGGTCCGCCTCCTCGTCGGCCAGCACGGAACCCACGCTCCTGAACGCGGCCGCCATGGCGCGCTTGATCTTGTCGGCGCAGTACGGCTCCCTCGCGCCGTTGCGTTTGGAAATCTGCATGATGGGCCCATCCTTCGTCTGCGAATCGGTTTTCGGTCGCCCATCGTACCATATATTGATAGTGAAATTACCACATATTGGGAAACGACGCACGGAAAGAAGGGGGCGCCCCTTCGCGGGACGCCCTCCACCCAAGCGCTCGCCGGCTCGCGCTACTCGAAGTCGAACAGGGCGGTGGACAGGTAGCGCTCCCCCGTGTCGGGAAGCACGACCACGATGGTCTTCCCCTCGTTTCCCGGCCGTCTCGCCACCTGCGTGGCGGCCGCCACGGCGGCGCCGGAGGAAATGCCCACCAACAGCCCCTCCTTGGCCGCCAGCTCGCGAGCCGCGGAAAACGCGTCCTCGTCGGTCACAGCCAGCACCTCGTCGTACACGTCTGCGTCCAGCGTGTCGGGCACGAAGCCCGCCCCTATGCCTTGGATCTTGTGCACCCCGGCGCGCCCTTCCGAAAGCACCGGCGACGATGCCGGCTCCACGGCCACCACGCGAATGGCGGGATTCTGCCTTTTCAAATACGCGCCCGTGCCGCTGATCGTGCCGCCCGTGCCCACGCCGGCCACCAGAACGTCCACCGAGCCCTCGGCATCGCGCCAGATCTCGGGACCGGTCGTCGCCTCGTGCACAGCGGGATTCGCCGGGTTTTCGAACTGCCCCGGAATGAACGAGTTGGGAATCTCTCGCGCCAGCTCCTCGGCGCGCTCGATGGCGCCTTTCATGCCCTTCGCGCCGTCGGTCAGCACCAGCTCGGCTCCGTAGGCGCGCATGAGGTTGCGTCGCTCGACCGACATGGTCTCGGGCATGGCGATGATGATCCTCATGCCGCGCGCGGCGGCAATGGCCGCCAACCCGATGCCCGTGTTGCCCGACGTGGGCTCGATGAGGACCGTGTCCTGGCCGATGAGGCCCTCGGACAGCGCCTTGTCCACCATCGCCTTCGCTATGCGGTCCTTCACCGACCCTCCCGGGTTGAACGACTCCACCTTGGCCACTATCCTCGCCTTCAGACCGTGGCTGCGTTCGTAGTTCGCAAGCTCCAAAAGGGGGGTCCCGCCGATCAGATCGGTTACGCTTTTGTGGATGGTCATGACGCGCCTGCTTTCTCGCCTGATCCCGCCGTCCCGGCCGAACCGCACGCCGGACGAAGCGGGCATTCTTCTGTGTCGCGAATAATCCTACTTGTTATCTATGGATTGGTCAAGCGCAAAGCAGCCGTCCGAGGCGCGCGAGCCGCCGCTCACGCAACGGGCCGCGCTCTCGCCCGAAAAAAAACGGCTCCCCTCGGTCTGCGTTCCGGCGAGCCCGTGCCAAAACGCAGACCGAGGGGAGCCGCGAAGGCGGGTCGGCGACCTTACCCTATCAGGTCGAGCACCTGGCGCAGGTCCTTCTTGCCGAAGCTCACTTGCTCGCCGTCGTTCACCACCAGGCAGGGAACGCTCATCACGTTGTAGCGCTCCCGCAGCTTCGGGAAATGGTTGAGGTCGTACGCCTCGGCGGTCACGCCCGGATTGCCGGCCGCGACGCGCTGGGCCGCCGCCACCGTCTCGGGGCACATGGTGCACGACAGCGACACGAGCACCTTGAGGCGCTTCGGCCCCTCCACGCCCTCGATCCTTCGGCGCAGCTCCTCGTCGATCGGCTGCCCCGGGCCGGCGGCGTTGTACAGGCCCAGCACGAACGAGGTGAACTCGTGGCCGCCCGGCACGCCGTGGAAGGCCAGGCCCGTCCAGGTCCCATCGGCGCGCAAAACGCGCACGCACGGCGCCTCCGCGTCCCCGGCCGCGCCTTCGGCCTCCTCAACCGACACCTTGCCGCTGCTCAAGCGCGCAAGCTCCTCCATGTAGGCGCGCAGCTCCGCAGACGCCGCGCCGCCGTCAAGCGACAGGCTCAGCGCAAGCGGCGCTTCCATGCGCGCGAACACCGCGTCGAGCTGCGCGCGGGTCGCCTCGTCGAACAGCTCCCCGAAGCCCGCCGCCGAAGGCGGCGCGGCGTGGGCTTCGCCCCGCTCCGCGCGCACCGGCGTCGCCGGCCGCTCGGGCACCAGGCCGGTCCTCTCCTGGGCCGAGGCCAGGTAATGCTCCATCTCGGTGGCCGCGAGCGCCGCCTCGCCGGTGGCGGTCACCACCTGGCGCAGGCTCTTCACGCACACGTCGCCGGCGGCGTAGAGCCCCTCGACGCTCGTGCGCTGGGAGCCGTCGGTCAGCACGTAGCCGCATTCGTCCACCTCGGCCGCGCCCCGGACCAGCTCGGTCGCCGGCTCGTACCCCGCGAACACGAACACGCCCAACGTCTCGCCGTCGGCGGCGCGGCGCTCAACCTCCTCGCCGGTGTCAAGGTTGCGGTAACGGATGGCCTCGAGCGCGCCTGAGCCGGACACCTCCACCACCTCGGTGCGCGGCAGCACGGTGATCTTCTCATGGCGCCGCGCCTCCTCGCATGCGGCCGGCGCGCAGGTGAAGTCGTCGGTGATCATGAGGATGGTCACGTGCTTGGCGTACTTGGTCAGAAACACGCTCTCCTCGGCGGCCGCGAAGCCGCCGCCCACCACGAACACCTCCTTGCCGGTGAAGAACTCGCCGTCGCACGTGGCGCAGTACGCCACCCCGCGGCCACAGAACTCCTCTTCGCCCGCAAATCCCAGATGGCGCGGATGGGCGCCCGTCGCCAAGAGCACGCCCAAACACCGCAGCTCCCCACGCGTCGTGCGCACCGTCTTGATATCGCCGGACACATCGACGCCCGTCGCCTCCGCCAGCAAGAACTCGGCGCCGAACGACTCGGCCTGACGTCGCATGGCCTCTCCCAGCTCCGCGCCGCTCGCATGGGGCACGCCCGGGTAGTTCACCACGTCGGACGTGATGGTTATCTGCCCGCCGAACCGCTCCTTCTCCACGACGACCACCCGGTAGCGGGCGCGGGCCAGATACAGCGCGGCGGTGAGCCCGGCAGGCCCACCGCCCACGATGACGGCGTCGTAGAGGCTTTGCTCCTTCGCCATTGCTTGCGAAGGCCTACAGCTGGCCGACCAGGTCCAGGCTCGGCTTGAGCGTCTCCGCGCCCGGCTCCCACTTGGCGGGGCACACCTCGTCGCCGTGCTCGGCCACGAACTGGCTGGCCTGCACGCGGCGGAACAGCTCGTCGGCGTTGCGGCCCACGTTGCCGGCGGTCACCTCGTAGGCGACGATCTTGCCCTCGGGGTTCACGATGAAGCTGCCGCGCTCCGCCACGCCGTCGGCCTCGATCAGCACCTCGAAGTCGCGCGCCAGGGCGTGCGTGGGGTCTGCCAGCATCGGATACTGGATCTTCTGGATGCGCTCGGAGGCGTCGTGCCACGCCTTGTGGACGAAGTGCGTGTCGGTGGACACGGAGTAGATCTCGCAACCGGCGCCCTTGAACTCGCCGTACTTGTTCGCCAGGTCCTCCAGCTCCGTCGGGCAGACGAAGGTGAAGTCCGCCGGATAGAAGAAGAACACGCTCCACTGGCCCAAGACGTCGTCCTTGGTCACGGTCTTGAACTCGCCGCCTTGGTAGGACTGGACGCTGAACTCGGAGATCTCCTTGCCGATGAGGGACATGATGATTGCCTTTCTCTAATGATACAATGTATCGTTAAGATGCTACGACGCATATGATATGCATAGAATGGCAATTTAGACCCAACTCCACAACATGCGCACAACGGCCTTTGGCAAGCGGAGCGGCGGCGAGGGCGAGAGGCGCCTTTCTAGCGGACGTCCAGCCCCTCCAAATTTCCCTCGAGCGGCAGCGGCCCCTCGGCGTCGCTTCCGCCGGCCTCGCCGAACACGTACTCGTGCCCCGGAAGCGCCACGTTGAGCGCAATCCCCGCAACCGACCCCACGGCCAAACCCGACAGCGACACGGCCATCCCGCCCACCGCCACCACGATGGCGCCGGCCTCGCTGTAGGCGATGCCCAGCGACAGCACCAAAACCAGCGCCGCTATCAGCACGTTGCGGCTTTTCGTGAAGTCCACGCGGTTCTCCACCAGGTTGCGGATGCCCACCGCCGATATCATCCCGTACAGCACCAGCGACACCCCGCCGATCACGCACGGCGGCATGGCGGCGATGACGGCCGCGAACTTCGGGCAGAACGACAGCACGATGGCGAACAGCGCCGCAATGCGGACGACGCGCGGATCGAACACGCGGGTCAGCGCCAGCACGCCGGTGTTCTCGCCGTACGTCGTGTTGGCCGGCGCGCCGAACAGCGCCGCAAGGATGGTGGCCAGGCCGTCGCCTAAAAGCGTGCGGTGCAGCCCCGGCTCGGAGATGTAGTTGCGGTTGCAGGTGGAGCTGATGGCCGACACGTTGCCAATATGCTCGATCATCGTGGCGAACGCAAGCGGCACGATGGTGATGACGGCCGTGATGGCCAGCCCCGCGTCGAAGTTCGCCCCGAACACCGAGAACACCGTGTCCTCCCATGCCACCGGCAGCCCGACCCACGCCGCCTCGGCCACCCCGCCGAAATCCACCTCGCCAAGAGCCGCCGCCACCGCGTACGATCCCGCCACGCCCAGCAGGATGGGGACGATCTTCACCATCCCCTTGCCCCAGATGTTGGCCGTCACGATGATGGCCACGGCCACCAGCGCCACAAGCCAGTTCGCAGAAGCGTTCTCAATGGCCGAGCTTGCCAGGATGAGACCGATGGAGATCACGATGGGTCCTGTGACCACCGGAGGGAAGAAGCGCATGACGCGCGCCGGCCCGAACACGCGAAACAGCGCCGCCAGCACAAGGTACAGAAGCCCCGCGCAGGCCACCCCCAGGCAGGCGTACGGCAGAAGGTCTCGCTCCCCGCCCGGAGCTATGGCTGCGTAACCGGCGATGAACGCGAACGACGACCCTAAAAACGCCGGCACCTTGCCCTTGGACGCGAAATGGAACAAAAGCGTGCCCAAGCCGGCGAACAGAAGCGTCGCGGACACGGACAGCCCGGTCAAGGTCGGCACCAAGATAGTGGCGCCGAACATCGCGAACATGTGCTGAAGTCCGAACACCGCCATCTTGGGCGCGCCCAGCGTGCGGGCGTCGTAGATGGCGTCGGGGGCGTCTGCGGCCCCCATGGTCGGCACGTCCCTGCTCTCGCTCACGCAGATCCCCTTTCCCGTCAAGGCGTCTGGCAACGCGGCCGTTCGGCCTCGAAAGCCCGAGCCGACCGACAGCATTGTGCCACAACCCGCGCCTTCGCGCGCCCTCAATCTCGACGACGGCCCCCGGCTCTCTTCGAGCGCCCCCTCGCGCCCTTCGCGCCGCCCGGTCGCCCGCCCTCGGCGCCCTTCGGTTGCCGGCCGCCGCCAGACGGCTTCGAACCCTTCGCGCCGCCCGGTCGCCCGCAGGACCCTTTTTCCGGCCGCACCAGGCACTTCGGCCCATACCCTATCAAGTCCGTCCGTCCCGCGCGCCGAAGCGCCTCCAGCACCAGCGCGCGGTTTTTCGGATCGCGGTACTGCACAAGGGCGCGCTGGAGCGCCTTTTCGTGCGGGCTTTTCGGCACGTAGACCGGCTTCATGGTGCGCGGATCCACGCCCGTGCAGTACATGACCGTGGACATGCTGCCCGGCGTGGGGTAGAAATCCTGCACCTGCTCGGGCATATACCCCAGATCGCGGCAATACTCCGCCAGCTCAACCGCCTCTTTGAGCGTTGATCCCGGATGCGACGACATCAGATACGGCACGGCGTACTGCTTCCGCCGCGCACGCTCGTTGGCCGCTTCGAAGCGCTCCAGAAAACGGTCGTACACCGCGCGCGAAGGCTTGCCCATCACCGACAGCACCGCGTCCGACACGTGCTCCGGAGCCACGCGCAGCTGCCCGCTCACGTGATGGGCGGCCAGCTCGTCGATGAACTCATCTCCGTGCTCCTTGTCCGCCAGCACGTAGTCAAAGCGAACGCCCGAGCGCACAAACACCTTCCTCACCCCCGGCAGCGCGCGCAGCTCGCGCAAAAGCGCCAGGTAGTCGGCATGGTCCGCCTCCAACTTGCGGCACGGCTCGGGCGCGAGGCAGCGCTTGCCGGAACAGGCGCCGCTTTTCAGCTGCTTGGCGCATGCCGGCGCGCGGAAGTTCGCCGTCGGCCCGCCCACATCGTGGATGTAGCCCTTGAAGCCCGGCTCGGCCGTCAAAGCGCGCGCCTCCTCCACCAGCGATTCGCGGCTGCGCGCCTGCACGATGCGCCCCTGGTGGAACGTGAGCGCGCAAAACGAGCATTCGCCGAAGCAGCCGCGGCTGCTCGTCAGGCTGAACCGCACCTCCTCGATGGCGGGAACGCCCCCGTCCCGCTCGTACCTGGGATGGTAGGTCCGCGCGAACGGCAAGCGCGCCACAGCGTCCAGCTCCTCGGCGGAAAGCGGGGCCGCGGGCGGGTTCTGCACGACGAACTCATGGTCGGAATACGGCTCCACCAGCCGCTTGCCCGTGAACGGATCGCTGTTGGCGTACTGCACGGCAAAGCTGCGGGCGTACTCCAGCTTGTCAGCCTGCATCGACGGAAACGACGGCAGCGTCACCGCATCGTAGACGTGCTCGAGCGAGCGCGTTCGGTACACGGTGCCGTCGATGAACGTCAGATCCTCGATGGAAAGCCCTGCCGCCAACGCGTCGGCCACCTCCACGATGGAGCGCTCCCCCATGCCGTAGCTCACCAGGTTGGCGCCGGAATCCAGCAGTATGGAGCGCTTGAGCTTATCCGACCAGTAATCGTAGTGCGCAAGCCGCCGCAAGCTGGCCTCGATGCCGCCCAGCACGATGGGCGTCCTTTTGAACGTGCGGCGAATCAGGTTGCTGTACACCACCGCCGCATGGTTCGGCCTCAGCCCCGCCCGGCCGCCGGGCGAGTACGCGTCTTTGCTCCGACGTTTCTTGGCCACCGTGTAATGGTTCACCATGGAATCCATGTTCCCCGCCGACACCAGAAACGCCAGCCGAGGCTCGCCGAACTCCGCAACCGACGCCGGGTCGTTCCAATCGGGCTGGGCCACCACGCCCACCCGGTAGCCGTGAGCCTCCAGAAGCCGCGTGATGATGGCCATGCCGAAGGAGGGGTGGTCGACGTAGGCGTCCCCCGACACGTACACGAAGTCGACGCCCTCCCATCCGCGCTCCTCCATGTCACGCCGGCTCACCGGCAGAAACGACGCGTTCATCTCACCCCTGCCATCCGCCCGCCGCGCGCCTCTCGAAAGGCAGAGGATCGTCTTGCCCACCCCACGACGGCACGTCGAACTGGCGCGTCCAGTATCCCAAAGCGCGTGTAATCATGACCAGCGAAAACACACTCGCCATCACCACGACCACGGCAATGACCGCGAACAGGACGACGCCCAGCACGACAAGGGCCGGCGCCGCAAGGGCGAGAACCGCCGGATCGTTCGTATGGACGACCGGCACGCCCACGCCGAAGAGGAGGGCGGTCCCAGCGAGCATCATCGGCACAATCAGAAGCCATGCCGCAACGCTTGCCCCAACCGAAAGCGCCACGCCCATGCCGAGGATGCGCGCCAAGCCCCCGGTATCGTAGCGGACCATGGCCCATATCCTCCCAAGCTGAAAACCGGGGGCAAGGCGGCCGTAGATGCTCATGCGCATAGCGCCCACGTACCCCAACACCGAAACGAACAGACGAGCCGCCATGATGACCAGGGAAAACAAAAAGGAAACCGCGCCAAACAGCACGAACGTCCCGCCGCGTCCCAAGCCGCTCGCCGCGCTCGCCCCCGTCACGACGGTCCACGCAAGTTCGACCGCCCACGGAACAAGCATGCACACCGCGAATATGACCAGCGCGAAGAACCCTCGGCTGTACAGCCGGCCGTCCTCGTTGCCCAGCACGCGCGCCGGAAGCGGCGCATGCACGTTCCAGGCGATGTCGCGCGCCCACCCGAACGCGTAACCGTACACGACGATCAAACCGAACACGGGAACAAGCCCCACCAGCGACAAAAGCGCGAGCTTTCCGAACCAGCCCGGGGAGTTCTTGACGTCATCCCAGACGGTGCGCAGGTATCCTCTTTGCACAGCGAACCCCTTCCTTCCGAATTTCCGTTTCGTCCACCTTACACGCGCGCGCCGCTCGTTTGACAATCCGTTGCCATCCTGTCAGAGGCCCGAGCGCAAAAGAGCCCGCTGCGAAGCAGCGGGCTCCGAACCTCGGTCGATCGAGCGCGAGGCTACTTGAGGGTGACGGCGGCGCCGGCCTCCTCCAGCTTGGCCTTGATCTCCTCGGCCTTGTCCTTGGCCACGCCCTCCTGGATGGGCTTCGGAGCGCCCTCGACAACCTCCTTGGCCTCCTTCAGGCCCAGGCCCGTGATCTCGCGGACCACCTTGATGACGGCGATCTTGTTGTCGCCGAAGCCCTCGAGCACCACGTCGAAGTCGCTCTTCTCCTCGGCAGCGGCGGCACCGTCGCCGGCAGCCGGGGCGGCGGCCACGGCCACGGGGGCGGCGGCGGACACGCCGAACGTCTCCTCGATGTCCTTCACCAGCTCGGAAGCCTCCAGCAGGGACATCTCCTTCAGGGCCTCGATGATCTCTTCGCGGGTAACAGCCATGTCAGTATCCTTTCAAAGGGGCCGGGCGTTGCCGGCCTTGGTTCTCTTTCATCATGCGGCGGCGCGCCTCGCACCGCCTATGCTGCGTTTAGGCAGCTTCCTTCTGGTCGGCCACAGCCTTCGTGACCTGGGCCAGACCGCTCGGCACGCCGTTGAGGGCCACGGCAAGGCCACGGGCCACGCCGGAAATGGCGCCGGCAATCTGGGCCAGCAGCTCCTCGCGGGACGGCAGCGAGGCGATAGCCTCCACCTCGGCGGCCGTAACCGCCGCGCCTTCCATCAGGCCGCCTTTGATCTCCAGGTTGTCGTTTGCCTTGGCGAAGTTCTTGACGACCTTCGCAGCGGCCGCCACGTCCCCGCCGGCGAACACGAACGCGCTCGGGCCTTCCAGCAGATCGTCGAGCGTCGGCAGGTCGGACTCGGACAGCGCAAGGCGCATGAGGGTGTTCTTGTACACCTTCAGGCCGGCGCCAGCCTCGCGAACCTGCGCGCGCAGCGCCTGGATCTCCTTCACCGTCAGACCGCAGTAGTCCACAATCCACACGGCGGAAGAGCCCTCCAGATCCGCCTTGATGTTGGCGAGCATCTCTTGGTTCTTTGCGTTGGGCATGAATGCACCTCCTTTTCCCGAACTCGGGTTCCGCCCCTTGCGGGTGGGATCGTCGCTCGGAAAAGAAACGACCCCTGCCGTCCTCGGGACAACAGGGGTCGTCGAAGCGCGAAGCTTGTCGAACCACCTCGGCGGGCCGCGATCTGGCGCGATTGAACCTTGCGGTACCTGCTGTCTCGGGCAGCGGAACAATCCTATGCGATGCCGCTTCCGAAAAAGCAGCTCTTATATTTTAGTATCGTCCCGCCACCTGTCAACCGCCTTTTCGCAGAACCCGCAGAAACCTTCGCGTCCTCACGCCTCCAAGCGCGCCGGCATTCGGCGCTAGGCCGCGTCGCCCTGCGCGTCGCCCGTCGCCTCCGCCTCGTCCGCCGCTTCGTCCGGCGTCTCGCCCGGCGCCTCCAGTATCTCCTGCACCGTGTTGGTGGGACTCGTCTCCAAATAGGTGAAGGAGATGGCGTCGCCTTCCTTGTAGCCCACGATCTCTATGAGCCCCGGCAGCGCGAAGTCGAAGATGCCCTCGCCCTCCGCAAGCGTCACGTAGAAGTGCGAGTTGCCCTCCACCACCGCCTGGGCGATATGGTCGATCGTGCCCCGCGCCTCAAGCGCGCCCGCATCCGACCCGCTCTCCGTCAGCACGCCGTTAGTGGCCAGCAGCGCTTCGTAGGACTTCTGGCAATCGGCGACCGTCGCGCCCACCGCCACGTTGTTGTAGCTTTGGATGTCCACCATCGCGAACTGCTTGACCGTGCCCGCGCCGTCCTTGAGCGACATGAAGTAGGTCGGACGGTCGGCCACGTTGATGAGGATGGGGAAGGTGGAGGAGTACCCCAAATCCTGCACCGCGCCCTCGGCGGACTGCATCGCGCGGTCCTCGGTCGCGCCGGACACGGAGTAGAAGTGCGCCTCGGCCGTGCGCTGGTTCACCAGGACGAAGCCCACGATCGAATTGTCGGCCGTCGCCGAGGTCACACCGGTGTACACCCACACGTCGTCGTCCTTGGCGATGTAGTTGTAACCCAGCTGCCCGTCGGTGCCCGGCGTCGTGCGCACCACGCCCTGCTGGCCGAGCCACGAGTTCAGCCAGCCGCTGTTGTACGCCCCGTGCCAGTTGTACTGCTCGATGAGCAAGTCGGAGGGATAGGCGCGGTCGACCCACTGCGGGCAGTCGCCGATAGCCAGGTCCTGGCATTCGCCCGTCACGGCGTCCACCAGCACCACGCGCTCGATGGTGGTGCCACCGAACAGGCCGATGGTGCGCGTCTGCACCGGGCAGATCCACCACGGACGCCCGTCGTCATCGATCTCGAACGACTTCTGGTCAAACATGTAGAACGGGTACTTCAGCTGCACGTAGCGGTCGATGTTGCGCGCAAGCGGCTCGGAGGAGGAGTACTTGATGCCCTCGCCCTCGGGCAGGCTCACGATCTGCGCCTCCTGCGTGGTCATGTCCACCAGCGCGTAAGCCGGAAGGCCCGCGTCGCGGTTCGTGAACCACTTGAACAGGTCGGCGTAGTTCAGCGGGCTCACGCGCACCGGACTGCCGTTGTAGTTGATCTGGCTGTACAGGTTCGATATCTCGAACTGGCTCACGTACTCGGGGATGGAGCCAAGCTGCGTGTTGCCCAGCCGAATGGCCGAATCCTGATCGATGACGGGGATCTCGGAGTAGTTGACCTCCTGGATGTCCTCGGTGAAGGTGCTGTCCTCCACCGCGAGCACGTTGGCGTACTTCTCCGCGTTGCCCGGGAAGATCGAAAGCGACATGAGCGCCCCCGCCACGCCCACCAGAGCCACGAGCACCGGAACGAAAGACGCCCACTTGAACGCCTTCGCCTTCCCTGCGTTCGCCTCCACCTTGCCCGAACCCGTCTTGTAGCTGCGCGACTTGCTCCAGAACACCAAGAACAGCGGCAGCAGGACGAACACGGCCACGAACGTCCACGTGTCGCTGCTGTGGATGTTGATGGGCGGATGGAACCACCAGTAGGCGGCCAAACCCACGACGACGATGACGATCGCAAGCACGATGAGCGCCCTTTTGCCCCACGACGCCATGCGATCCGCGAACGGTATCTCCACGCTCACGTGCGGCGGCTTCGACCCGCCCCCTCCGCGACGCCCGCTCCTGCCTCCGTCTCCGCCGGAATCGGCGCCGAACGGAGAGCGCCCGCCCTGCCCGCCGAAGCCCCCGTCGACGTTCACGCCCGATTGCCTGAGCGCTTCGAGGAGCGCGTCGAACCCAGATGTCTGCTTCACGGCATACCCTTCCCTATGTCGCGTACTGAAAGGATCCACTATACACCAAAGCGCCCGGCCGCTCATCGCGACCGGGCGCCTCCGTTACCGTGTCTTTACAAAACGGCGTCAACCGACAAGCTGCCGCAGGACGAAGGGCAGGATGCCGCCATGCTCGTAGTAGCGCCCCTCGGTCGGCGTGTCCACGCGCACCGTCGCCTTGAACGTCGTCGTCGAGCCGTCCTCGCGCTCGGCGGTCACGTCCACCACGCGCGGCTCGGGCAAACCGGCCGAGAAGTCGATGGGCGCCACCGTGTAGCGCTCCGTCCCGTCAAGCCCCAGGCCCTCGGCGCTCTCGCCCTCCTGGAACTGCAAGGGCAAAATGCCCATACCGATGAGGTTGCTGCGATGAATGCGCTCGAAGCTCTCCGCGAACGCCACGCGGATGCCCAGAAGCGCCGGCCCCTTCGCCGCCCAGTCGCGCGACGATCCGCTGCCGTACATCTTGCCGGCCACCACCGCAAGCGGCACGCCCGCTTCGCCGTACGTCATGGCCGCATCGAACAGAGGCCGAACCTCGCCCGTGCCGAAGTCGCGCGTCCAGCCGCCCTTCCTTCCTTCGGCCAGCAAGTTTTGCAGCTTCACATTGGCGAACGTGCCGCGCATCATCACCTCGTGGTTGCCGCGACGCGCGCCGTAGGTGTTGAAGTCGGCCGGGTCCACGCCGCGCTCCTCCAGGTAGCGCGCCGCCGGCGAATCCGCGGCGATGGAGCCGGCAGGCGAGATGTGGTCCGTCGTGATGAAGTCGCCAAGGCGCGCCAGCACGCGCGCGCCCTCCACGGGCGCGGGCGCCGACGGCTCGCGGGTCATGCCGTCGAAGTAAGGCGCACGGCGCACGTAGGTGGACGCGTCGTCCCAGGCAAACGTCGCGCTCGGCTCCTTGCCAAGCGCCTGCCAGCGCGCGTCGCCGTCATAGAGGCCCCGCGTGCCCTCGGCGTAGAGGTCCTCGTCCACGCACGAGGCCACCAACGCGTCCACCTCCGCATCGGTCGGCCAGATGTCGGCCAGGTAAACCGGCACGCCATCTTCGCGCGCGCCCAGCGCATCATGCGCAAGGTCGATGTCCATCGTGCCCGCCAGCGCGTAAGCCACCACCATCGCGGGCGCGGCCAGGTAGTTCTGCGACACGTCGGGCGAGATGCGCCCCTCGAAGTTGCGGTTGCCGGAAAGCACGCTTGCCAGCTCCACCTTGTCGGCCACGGCATGCAGCTCCTCGGCTATAGGGCCCGAGTTGCCGATGCAGCTCATGCACCCGAACCCGCACGTGTGAAAGCCCAGCTTCCGCAGCCCCTCCATAAGGCCCGCACGTTCCAGCAAAAGTTCGGTCGCCTTGCTGCCCGGCGCCAAAATGGTTTTCACCCACGGCTTGGGAGCAAGCCCCGCCGCGGCAGCCTTCTGCGCCACCAACCCGCAGGCCAGCATCATGCGCGGATCGGTGGCCGTCGTGCAGCTCGTCACCGCCGCGATGGCGATGGCGCCATGGCCCAGCTCGCACGTCTCGCCGCCAAGCTCCACCCGCGCACGCGCGCCGTCGTCCAGCCCGCGTTCGGCGCACACGGCCTGGAAGCGCTTTTGCGCGCCTGCGAGCGGGATGCGGTCATGCGGACGCGACGGCCCGGCCAGCGAGCGCTCCACCTCTCCCAGGTCAAGCTCCACCACCTCGGCGTAGATGCGCTCGGGCGCCTCCGGATCGTTCCAGAACCCCTGCGCCTTCGCGTACGCCTCCACAAGCGCCACCTGCTCCTCGCTGCGGCCCGTCAGACGCAGGTAGTCAAGCGTCTGCCCGTCCACCGGGAACAACGTGCACGTGCTGCCGTACTCCGGCGTCATGTTCGATATGCAGGTGCGCTGCGTGGCGTTCAAGCTCGCAAGCCCCGGACCGAAGCACTCCACGAACGAGCCCACCACGCCCTTCTCGCGCAACATCTGCGCAAACGTCAGCGCCACGTCCATGGCGGCCACGCCTTCGGAAAGCTCGCCTGTCAAGCGCACGCCCACCACGCGCGGCACGAGCGTGGTGATGGGCTGCCCGAGCGCGGCGGCCTCGGCCTCGATGCCGCCCACGCCCCAGCCCAGCACGCCTATGCCGTTGGCCGTGGGCGTGTGGCTGTCCGTGCCCACCAGCGTGTCGAAATACGCGACCGGGGCCTTGCCCTCCCCGCCGTCCGCCGTCATGACCACGCGCGCGAACTGCTCGATGTTGAGCTGGTGGCAGATGCCCGCCCCCGGAGGAACGATGCGCACGTTGTCGAAGGACTCCTGCGCCCATTTCAGAAAGTCGTAGCGCTCGCGGTTGCGCGCGAACTCCAGCTCCATGTTCCGCTCGAGCGCGCCCGCGCACCCCGCCTCGTCGGCGATGACCGAGTGGTCGATCACCAGATCGCAGGGGATCTGCGGGTTGATCTTCGCCGGATCGCCGCCCAGCTGCTCGCAAGCTTCGCGCATGACCGCGAAGTCCACGAACACCGGCACGCCCGTGAAGTCCTGAAACAGCACGCGCGCGGGACTGAACTCAACCTCGCTGCCCACCGCGCCGGAGCTGCCCGCCTCCACGATGCGGGCAGCCAGCTTCTCCGCAACCTCCGGCGTCTCGGCGTTGCGCAGCACGTTTTCCAGAAGAACCGTCAGAGCATACGGCAAACGCTCCGATCCAGGAACCTTGCCGACGGAGTAGTACGCGTACTCCGCCCCGCCCGCCTGCAGCAAAGCCGCGAACCGCTCGTTTTTGACCGCCATACGAAAACCTCCTCCTCTTGTCGATGCGTCCGGAAACCGCCGCAGCCGCCCTGAGAGGTTCCGACCCATCCGACCCTTTCGCATCCGCCGTTGCCCAACCGCCCGAAACCGGCCTCACAACGCAAGAGGCGGGCATCGAAGCCCGCCTATCGTATCGATCACGCTTGAACGCGCTCCACAATCTGCTGCGCCCTGCGCTTGAGGGCCCCTTTGCCGTTGGCGGCGTCAAAGGACATCCGCGACGCCAACTCGCCCTTCACGCGCGCAGACAGCTTGCCAGCGGCAAAATCGTCGACCGCGCCCAGCATGTCCTGAAACTCGTAGTCGCCATGGTAGCACTGGATCGCCTCGTCGATCAGAGGCCACACGCGCTCCGAACGGCTCTCGGTCGTCGCGCCAAGCTTGCAGAGAAACCGCATCGCGGCAAGACGCACAAGCCCGCTGTCCTCGTCGAACAGAGAACCCTCCGCCTCGGGCACCGCTTTGTCGCACAAGCGGGAATCCTGATCGACAAGCGCGGTCATGACCTCGAAGCATTCCCAACGCGTTTGAGCCTCGGGACGATTGAGCGCGTCAACCACCTTGTCCCCGTACGGAAGAAGCAGATCGACGTGTTCTTTGGCAAGAATGGAGAGCGCCGATGCGGCCGATTGACGAGCCCTTCTCGAAGAACCCGACAACGCCTCGATCAACTGCAGGAATTTATCCTCGTTGCCAAGGGCCTCTTCGGCAGCGCTACGCGCCACCTGCATTTTGTCATTCACAGGGCAGCTCCTTCGTTCATCAGAAAGGGAAGGGTGGAATCGGAACATACCGATATTATACCCTTTTGCACCGATGCGAAGACAGTCTCACGCGGAACGCACAGCCGGCGCCCCGCGCGCAAGAAAAAGGGGCCCCTTGGGGCCCCTCGGCGCGGGAAGCGCCCTGCGCGAGCGCGACGTCCTGCCCTCCCGCGGCCGGGGCCGCAGTACTCTCGGCGATGGCGGGCTTAGCTTCCGGGTTCGGAACGGGACCGGGCGATCCCCGCCTCCATGGTCGCGCTCGCGCAGGGCGCTCGGCGCCTCGCGCGGCTTCGCCGCAGGGCGCGCGCACGCGCGCCACCCTGGCGGCCGCACAGCGAGCATCGAACCGGGGACCGCCGCATGCGGGGCATGCGATGCGAAGAGCTCGGGCTATTAGTGGCGCTCGGCTGAGCGCGTCGCCGCGCTTGCACCTGCGCCCTATCGACCTCCTCGTCTGGGAGGGCCCTTACCAAAGAGAGAACTCATCTCGGAGGCGGCTTCCCACTTAGATGCCTTCAGCGGTTATCCGCGCCGGACGTAGCTAGGCAGCCGTGCCGTTGGTCGACAACTGCTGCACCAGAGGTCCGTCCACCCCGGTCCTCTCGTACTAGGGGCAG
>NZ_CBDTNW010000135.1:0-4163 GCF_965361815.1 Rubneribacter sp. | reverse complement strand
TCCACCCGCCCGGAGAAGTCCATCGGCACCGACGACATGTGGGAGCACGCCACGAACTCGCTCAAGGAGGCGTGCGCGCGCCACGGGCTGGAGTACGAGATCAACGAGGGCGACGGCGCGTTCTACGGCCCGAAGATCGACATCAAGGTGAAGGACGCCATCGGTCGCACCTGGCAATGCTCCACCGTGCAGGTCGACTTTAACATGCCGGAGCGCTTCGAGCTGACCTACCGCACCGAGGACAACACCGAAGAGCGCCCTTGGATGCTCCACCGCGCCATCTTCGGCTCCATCGAGCGCTTCTTGGGGATTCTGATCGAGCATTATGCCGGCGCGCTGCCTTTGTGGCTGGCTCCCGTGCAGGTGGCGGTGCTGCCGCTGGCCGACCGTCACAACGAGGCGGCGGCGCAGCTGGCGGCGCGCCTCAAGGCCGCGGGCGGGCGCGTCGAGATGTACGACCAGAACGAGCCCATGCGTGTGAAGATCGCGAAGGCGCAGAGCCAGAAGATCCCGTACATGGTGGTGCTTGGCGACAAGGAGATCGAGAGCGGCACCGTGAGCGTCCGCGAGCGTCACGAGGGCGACCTGGGCTCCTGGCCGGTCGAGCAGCTGGCGGAGAAGATCCGCGAGGCCGCGCTGTAAGCGGCTACAGAATGAGGTAATGACTGAGGGCCCTGCGATTGCGGGGCCCTTGTGCTAGAACCGCGTGGTCGGGTCGGTTCGTTGATCTAAAATGTACTCGACAGAGATTCGATTGCTGTCAGCGTCGTACACATAATAGATGCCGTAATGGCCAGCGTATGTTACAAGCACGTCGTGAGGAGGTCGCGCTGCCTCGTAGACTGGGTCGTACACGTGGCCAATTTCCGGCACGTAGGGGAGGATCGAGAGACGCCTGCGCACGCTCTTGGCATCCGCTTTTGAGCCAATGGCTCGGATTGCATCGCGTGCGACTGGTGCGATCAGCACCTGCGCTGGTGTGCCTTCTAGTGGCTCCACGTCTCATCCATTTCGGCAAGGACATCTTCCAGCGGGATGCCTTTTCCCTGCGCAATCTCATCGTGGCCTAGCATGATTCCGTCATAGGCGCGCATCTCGCGCTCGTACAATTTGGTCTGCAAATCCATGCGGGCATCGAATTCCGCTGCATCCATCAATACGACGGCCGATTGACCCCGGCGGGTCAGGTAGATAGGTTCCTTTAACGACATTGCCTCGTTCACGAGCGAGGCCGAGTTGCGCTGCATCTCAGTAATTGGTTTGACAACTGGCATAAGGTGCTCCTTCCTTTTTTGAAAGTATACACCAAATACATGCTTAAATATGTATCTACAAAATAGTAGGAAGATTCTCGTGTCGTCTCAAGCGCGAGCGTGCGGTGGGGGAGTGGGAGTCGCTCGTTCTTTATAATTGGGAAGAGGGGATTGTTTTGCCTGATGATGATAGGGTCGCATCGGTCATGCGACCCCTCCGCGGCGGTTTTCAGCCGCTTCATGCTATCGACTGAACCCTTCGCCAACCTCACTATGGTGCGTGTCGGGCCGCGCAAGGTCCGACGCAAGAGGTGGAAAGCACGATACGAGAGCGAGGGGAGCACCATGAAAACCCAAAGGACGAACAAGGCGGACGAGGCGATTGAGCCGACGACGCGGATGGGCCTGAGCCGCCGAGGCTTTTTGGGCGGGATGGCGGCTGCGGCGTTGGGAGCGGCCTCCACCATGGCGCTGGCAGGTTGCGCGCAATCGGACGGCGCCGATGCCGCAGGCGGAAGCGGCTATGTTGAGGGAACTTACACGAGCGTCCAGAAGACGCCCTACGCGACGGCGGAAGTCTCGTGCGCCTTCGGGGCAAGCGGTCTGACGAGCGTCTCCTACAATGTGGTGGAGACAAGCCAGATGGACTACTTCCCGCTGTACGCCTCGGCGCTCGAAGAGCTGTGCGAGGGCGTGGTCGCCGCAGGCAAAACCGCCGGAGTGGACGCAGTCACCGGTGCCACCTTCTGCAGCGACGCCATCCTCGGCGGCGTGGACGCGTGCGCGATGCAGGCGCTCGAGCTGGCAGCCCCGGCGCCCGAGCAGAAAAACGCCCAGGTGGGCGGCTACGACTCGTTCGACGGCTCCTGCGACGCGGTGTTCTCGCCCATCAAGCTGGGCGCGCTCGAGCTGCAAAACCGCGTGGTGAAGAGCGCGGGCAGCGGCGTGTGGGCCGACGCGAACAAGGACAAGGTCCCCGTCGAGATCGAGCTGTACGGCGCGATGGCCGAACACGGCGTGGCGCTGAACCTGTTTGCCGGAGGGAACCTGTCCGACTTCGGCATCCTGCCCGATTCGCTGGACAAAACAGCCGGGTCGCTCGAAGAGGCGCTTGCCCGCGCCAAGAGCGTGACCGACGCCATCCATAGCGCCGGCGGCAAGGTCGGCTATCAAGTGTGCTTCGGCGGCCTGGCCCCCAGCGTGCCCGACTCCGTCATCAACGAGACGCCCGTCGCCGACCTCGAGGCGTTCGTCGAGCGCGTGGGAACCTCGGCCGAGCGCGGCAAAGCCGCCGGCTTCGACTGCATCGAGATCAAAGGCGCCAGCGCCGACGCGCTCAACGGCTTTCTGTCGCGGCGGGTCAACAAGCGCGAGGACGAGTACGGTCCGCAGTCCATCGAGAACCGTACCCGCCTGTTCGCCAACATGATAAAGAAGATCAAGGATGTCAATGGGGCGGACTTCCCCGTGGGGGCGCTCATCAACGGCGTGGAGGAGAACGATTCGGAGCTGGGCGACAACGATCTGTTCATGACGCTTGAAGAGGGCATCGAGATCGCGAAGGCCCTGGAGGCGGCCGGTGCGGATTGGATCCAGGTTCGCGTGGGCGCGAAATCCGGCGAGATGAACATCTGGGCGCCCGACGTGCAGCACATCGCGCCCAACGCCGACGGGTTGACCGGCTACGGCACCATGTTCGACTACGGTACGCATTTCGGCGGCATGGTGGATGGGAGCCGGTCCGGGTTCGCGTCGTTCCTTCCGATCGTGGCCGCCATCAAGCAGCAGGTGAGCGTGCCGGTGGGGTGCGCGGCGTGCATGGATCTGCGCATCGGTCCCGACTACCTCAACGACGCCATCAAAAACGGCCAGATCGACCTGGTGTTCATGAATCGCCCGCTCAACTGCGATCCAGAGCTGGTGAGCAAGATGCAGGAAGGGCGCCGCGAGGACGTGCGCCCCTGCATGAAGTGCATGCACTGCCACGACAACATAGGCTCCAACAAAGCCGTGCCGTCGAGCTGCCGCATGAACGCCTCGTCGTTCAACTCGCTGACCGAAACCATGCCCGAGGGCATGACGCCCCAGGCGGCGGAGAAGCCGCGCTCCGTTTTGGTCGTCGGAGCCGGTCCGGCCGGGATCGAGGCGGCGCGCGTCGCCGCCGAGCGCGGCCACGATGTCACGCTCGTCGATTCGGGCAACGCCATCGGCGGCCTGCTCCACTTTGCCAAGGGCGTGAAGGGCGGCCATGAGCGCTTCGACGACTACCTGGCCTACGCATCCGCGCAGCTGGAGAAGCTGGGCGTGGACGTGCGGACGGGCACGCAGGCGGATGCCGCGTTCGTGAAGGAGCAAGCGCCGGATGCCGTGGTCGTGGCGACGGGCGGCGTGCGCCCAAGCCGCTTCTCCGGCGAGAACGTGTTCGCGCCGGAGGACGCCTTCGCCCCGGATGCTCTGGGCGAGAAGGTTGTCATCCTCGGCGGGAACGTCCAGGCCATCGACTTCGCCGCCTTCCTTCTGGCCTGCGGCAAGAAGGTTGCGATCATCAACGAGGGCGGCCCCGAGGCTTTGGACAAGGGGCAATCCGGCTGGTTCAAGTCCTATATGCTGCCGTATCTGCGCTCCAACGGCGTGCAGGTGCACAGCAACGCCGCGGCCACCGCGGTCGATACGGAGGGCGTGACCTTCACGACCGCAGTCGGTCTGGAGAAGGTGGAAGCCTGCGACAGCGTGGTGGAGTTCTACGACATGGAGCCGAACACCGCCCTCGCCGACGAGCTTGCGGCGGCAGGTATTGAAGTCCACACGGTCGGCGACGCGGCCGAGCCGCACAACATCCAGCGCGCCGTCCTCACCGGCAACCTGTGCGCTCGCGCTTTGTAAGAGCCTCCTCGGTTGCGGCGTCCTCGC